>JASHYW010000079.1 GCA_030042885.1 Streptosporangiaceae bacterium
CGGGTGAACACCGTCCTGCAGACCTGCTTTTTCGCCATCTCCGGGGTCATGCCGCGGGACGAGGCGATCAAGGCGATCAAGGCAGCGATCGCCAAGACCTACAGCCGGCGCGGCCCCGAGGTCGTCGCCCGCAACGACGCCGCCGTGGACGTGGCCCTGGCAGCACTGCACCGGGTCGAGAACCCCGGGCGGGTGACCGTCACCCGAAGCGTGCCGCTCATCGTCCCGGCGGACGCGCCGGAGTTCGTCCGCGCCGTGACCGCCCAGATGATGGCGGGCCGTGGTGATGACCTACCAGTCAGCGCGCTCCCCGTGGATGGCACCTACCCCACCGGCACGGCGGCGTATGAGAAGCGGAATATCTCCGACGACGTGGCCGCGTGGGACCCGGACCTGTGCATCCAGTGCGGCAGCTGCAGTTTCGTCTGCCCGCACAGCGTGATCCGGTCCAAGTTCTACGACGTCAGCCAGTTGGCCGGGGCGCCGGAGGAGTTCCCGGTCATGCCGCTGGACGCCCGCGGGTTGCCGGATGCCCGGTACACCCTGCAGGTCTACGCTGAGGACTGCACCGGCTGCGGGCTGTGCGTCGAGGCCTGCCCGGTGTCGGCGCCCGGCGATCCCAGTCACAAGGCGATCAATCTCGCTCCCAGCGAACCGCTCCTGGACAGCGCCAGGCGCAACATCGCGTTCTTCGAGACGATCCCGGTTAATGACCGGTCACGGGTCGACTTCGGAACGGTCCGCGGCACCCAGTTCCTGCAGCCGCTGTTCGAGTTCTCCGGCGCGTGCGCCGGCTGCGGCGAGACGCCGTACCTCAAGCTCGTGTCCCAGCTGTTCGGCGACCGGCTGGTGATCGCCAACGCGACCGGCTGCTCGTCGATCTACGGCGGCAACCTGCCGACCACCCCCTGGACCACCGATCAGGCAGGACGCGGCCCGGCCTGGTCCAACTCGCTGTTCGAAGACAACGCCGAGTTCGGACTCGGCTTCCGGCTCGCCGCCGACCAGCACCTCACCCTGGCCCGCCGTCGGCTGGCCGAGCTCAAAGACGCGCTCGGCCCCGGCGGACCGGAGCTCGCCGAGGCGATCCTGGCCGCGCCGCAGCGGCGCGAAACCGAGTACGCGGCCCAGCGCGAACGGGTCACCGAGCTCAAGCGCCGCCTGGCGGAGCTGGACCAGGCGAATCCCGCCGTGGCGGACCTGAACAGCGTGATGGATAACCTGGTCCGCCGCAGCGTATGGATCGTCGGCGGCGACGGCTGGGCCTACGACATCGGCGCCGGCGGGCTCGACCACGTGCTGGCCAGCGGTCGCGACGTCAACGTGCTGGTGCTGGACACCGAGGTGTACTCCAACACCGGCGGGCAGGCATCGAAGTCGACGCCGCCCGGCGCGGTCGCCAAGTTCGCCGCGGCCGGCAAGAACGTCCCCAAGAAGGACCTGGCCCTGCAGGCGATCGCCTACGGCAACGTCTACGTGGCCCGGGTGGCCATGGGCGCAGACCCTCAGCAGACGCTGCGGGCACTCCGCGAGGCGGAGGCCTACGAGGGACCCTCCCTGGTGCTCGCCTACAGCCACTGCATCGCACACGGCATCGAGAAAGACGGGATGCCGCTGCGCAACGGGATGGACCAGCAGTACCGCGCCGTGGCCAGCGGCTACTGGCCGCTGATCCGCTACGATCCGGTGCTGCGCGAAGCCGGCCGCAACCCGTTCCTGCTCGACTCACACCGGCCGAGGATTCCGCTGGCCGCCTACACCGGGCGGGAACTCCGTTATCGCATCCTGGAACGCACCAACCCCGAAGCAGCCGAGCGCCTGCTCAGCCGGGCCCAGCAACAGGTCAACCAGCGGTGGGCCACGTATGAGGAAATGGCGGCCCGCGGCCCGGACCGGTTCCCAGGCGGCATCGACAGCACCGTCCGGGCAGCCACCGCCGGGGACGTGCCGAGCACGATGGGACCAGACGATGAACCTTGACACCAGTTACCTGGGCCTGAAGCTGCGCAACCCGCTGGTCGCCTCGGCCGGCCCAATGACCCAGACCGCCGACAGGATCGCGCGGCTCGCCGAGGCGGGCGTAGGCGCCGTCGTGCTGCCATCGCTGTTCGAGGAGCAGATCCGGGCCGAAGCGGACCGGGACGAGCGCCTGGCCGAGGCCGGCATCGACAGCTTCGGCGAGGCCATGACCTACCTGATCGACCCAGACGCCAGCATCTGGCCCCGCCAGTACCTCAGCCTCATCGAACGTGCCGCCGGTTCGGGCGTCCCGGTGGTCGCCAGCCTCAACGGCAGCACCACCGGCGGGTGGACCGATCACGCCCGCGCCATGCAAGACGCGGGCGCGGCCGCGATCGAGCTGAACATCTATTACCTGCCCGGTGACCCGCTTATCCCCGCGCGTGACGCCGAACAGCGGTACGTCGATGTTCTGACCACGGTCAAGGCCGTGGTCAGTATCCCGGTCGCGGTCAAGCTGAACCCGTACTTCAGCTCCCTCGGCGAGATGGCGGTCCGCCTCGACCGCGCAGGCGCGGACGGACTGGTCCTGTTCAATCGCTACATGCAGACCGACATCAACCCCGATACCCTCACCGTCAGCACCGGGTTCAAGCTGTCCAGCCCGGCCGAGGCCACGCTAGCCCGGTCCTGGATCGCCCGGCTGCGCGGCCAGGTGCGGGCCTCGCTCGCCGCCAGCACCGGTGTGGAAACCGCCGATGACGTGGCCGCCTACTTGCTGGCCGGCGCGGACGTGGTGATGACGACATCGGCGCTGCTGCGACACGGCGCTGGTCACGTGGCGGTGCTGCTCGACGGGCTGACGGCCTGGATGGAACGCAAAGGATTCGGCTCCACCGATGAAATCCGCGGGATGTTCGCCGCGACGGCCGGCGCCAGCCAGGCGGACTTCGGACGGGTTGGCTACCTCAGTGCCATCGAGCGAGCCACCCGGACCTACGCGCCCCGGTAACCAGCCCCGCCACGCGCGCCGAGGTGAAGACGAAGGTGGGATGACGATATGCGCGACCGCGCGGACATCGAGGCCGCCGATCACCCGGATCTACACGGCCTGCGAGTTGCTCGAGCTCACTTGCGCAGCCGTCCATAACGGCGGGAGTGTGCGCGGCAGCGAGATCGAGTGCCGATCACACTGAGTGAGCAGAAGTAACAAGCCGCTTCGTTTCCTGCCGACTCGGTGCGGCCAGAGGCTGCGCAACCGATAATGGCACCGCGCCTATTCTCTCTGGTTCCGGATCCCTGTCCAGCGGCGATGGCTGATTGGCCGGCCCGGCCACCAGGTTGTGCGCACTGACCGCGAGCCAGGACAGCCAGCACTTCCGGTTCGGCCATGTGGCCGGCCTGAGCTGGGAGGGCTGAATGACCTGACGAGCCTTTAGGCATCACGCAGGCGGAGCGCGAGTGCGCCGAGGACCAGGGCCGCTGCTGCCCAGATGCCCAGCACGCCGAGCCCGCCCCACGGGCTGATCGCCAGGCTGCGCAGCCCGGTGGTGGCCTGGATGGCCAGCCCGGCGATCGTGGGAGTCCACCGCTCGAGCCGGTGCTGCCAGTGCGCGTTTCCGACGAACGCGAGGATGATCGGGAACATGTACAGCAATGCGAGCACGACGCCGATGGACACGGCCGAGTCCCGCACGATCACGGCGACGCCTAGGCTCATCAGCGCGATCAGTCCCAGGTACAGGACCGAACCGCAGGCGGCGCGCAGTGCCGGCCCGTAGCTCAGCCACACCGGGTGGAAGCCGCGCGCGGCGGTAAAGCCGTGGCCGGGCAGGATCAGGTGCCCGGCCAGCACGGAGCCGAACACCGCCACCGCGCCGGCCGCCAGCACCAGCGCGGCCAGCAGGGTCGCCTTGGCCGCCAGCAGCGCCGGCCGGTTCGGCATCGCCGCCAGCGTGGTGCGGATCATGCCCGAGCTGTACTCGTTGCTGATCGTCAGCACGGCCAGGATCGCGACCACGGCCTGGCCGAACTGGACACCGGTCAGGCTGAGCTTGGTGGTGTCGACCGGGCAGGTCAGATCCTGCGGGCAGTGGGTGGCCCCGACGGCTGCGGTGCTGACCGCAATGGTCAGGGCCACCACCGCGAGCAGCAGCCAGGCGGGCCCCGGCACGGTGCGCAGCTTGGTCCACTCGGCGTGCAGCGCGTAGCGCAGGCTCGCCCCGCGCGCTGCCGCCGGTGCGAGGGCCGCCGCTGGCTGAGCCCGCGCGGTGGCGCTCATGCGTCCCGCCGCCGGAGCATGACCAGAGCCAGGGCGAGGGCCGCAGCGGTCCAGAGGCACAGGACGGCAAACCCGGCGTAGGGCGACAGCGGGTAGGAACCTTGCACCGGCGAGATGATGGTGGTGACCTGCGGGTACCGCGGGATGCTCTGCTCGATCGCCAGGCCCGCGGCCGGGGTCAGCCGCAGCAGCCAGTCACCGGCCCCGGCGGGCACGATATTCAGCGCGCTGAGCAGGAACGGCATAACGACGATCAGTACCGCGATCGTGATCGCGGCCGCGCTGCGCCGCAGGATGGCACCCAGGGCGACGGCGAAGACCGCGGCCAGGGCCAGCATGGCCGCCGTGCCGGCGATGACCCGCAGTTCGGTCAGTACGGGCGCGGTCAGCAGTACCTGACCATGGTTCTCCTCCTTCGGGACACCGACGGCGATCGAGACGGCTGCGGCAACCAGCCCGGTGACGAATGCCACCGCGCCGATCACCACGGCCTTGCCGGCCAGTACCGCGCCGCGCCTAGGCGTGGCGGCCAGCGTGGTGCGGATGAGGCCGCGCCGGTATTCGGTGCTGAAGAACATCGCCGCCACGGCCACGATCGCAATCAGGCCCAGGAACGCGCCGACCAGGCTCTGCCCTATCGTCACCGTCGGCAACCCGCTGCCCGGCCCCGGCGTGACCGGTGCGATGTCGCCGGACCCGGTCACGGTGAACGTACCGCCAGTGCGGGTATACGGCGCCGAGCCCGGACCGGCGCCCGGGTTTAGTCCGGCCGGGCCCCCGCCGCCGACTGTGGTGCCGGCCCAGGTGCCGGGCGATGAGCCGGTCAGGCTGACGTGATCGAAGACACCGGTGGCCTGGGCGGGTCCGCTGTTAGTGCTGCCGCCGCCGAACGAGTCCTGGCTTACCGTGTAGTCCGGCGAGGTCGCGAACATGCCGACCTGAACGGTCGACGGCAGCCCGGTCAGCTGGACCGTGCCGACCCGGGTCCAGTGCGTGCCGTCGGCGGAGTCGTAGCCGGTGATCGTGTCGCCGGACCGCGTCAGCCGCAGCCAGCGCGGGTATGCCGCCGACACGCGGCCCGGCATGCCCGCGATGTCCCCGGTGTAGTTGTACTGCATGCGGACCCCGTTACTGCCGGTCACCATCATGGCCGCGTAGGCCGAGCCCTGATGGGTGCTCTGCTTGATGATGATTCCCGCTTTGGCCCACGCCGCGAGGCCCGGCACCGTGCTGCGGCCGCCCACCTGCAGGGGCCCTGCGCTGAGATTGGCGTGCTCGCCCGTCAGCGCCGTGACGCGCGCGGTGATGCTGCCGTTCCCGGTCAGCGGCTGGCGCACGAAGGAGAAACTGTCGGTCACGACCTCGCCGCCCGGCCCGTGCGGGACGTAGGGCAGGCAGGCCTTGCCGGTTTCCTGCGGACCGCCGTTTGTCCCGCAGCCGATGTTCATATTCGAGGCCGCGAACAGGCCGAGGAAGATCGTCAGCAGCGCGGCCAGGATCATCCCGATCCCCCAGCCGCGCACGGTGCGGAACTTGGTCCACTCGGCGCGCAGCACGGCGCCGAAGCCGCCGCCGCGGGGACCATCACCGAGCCCGGCATCAGGCC
This sequence comes from Streptosporangiaceae bacterium, assembly GCA_030042885.1. Next base: position 5,847 of record JASHYW010000079.1, read on the forward strand.
GCGGCACCGAGATCGCCTGCCTCGTCATCTCGGCGCCTCCTGCGTGGCGCCGGCGTCAAATCCGGCCGGGCGGAACTCGACGGCCTGCCTGGTCAGCTGCATGTAGGCCTGCTCCAGGGTCGCCCGGTGCGCGGAGACCTCGACGAACGGCACGGCCTTCTCGCCGAGCAGCGCGACGACCCGCTCGGCAGGCAGGCCCGAGATCGTGAGCACGTCCTGGCCGGACGCGACGACGGTGGCCCCCGCGTGTTCGAGCACCGCCGCCGCCTCCGGCCGAGCCCATGTGCGCAACGTCACCCGGTCACCGGAGGCGGCCGCCAGGAGGCTCGCCACCGTCGTGTCGGCGATGACCTTCCCGCGCCCGACGACGACCAGATGATCCGCGGTGTCCTGGAGCTCGCTCATCAGGTGGCTGGACACCAGCACCGTCCGCCCATCGGCGGCCAGCGACCGCAAGAACCCGCGCATCCACACGATGCCCTCGGGGTCCATCCCGTTGAACGGCTCGTCCAGCATGATCGCCGCGGGGTTGCCCAGCATCGCCCCGGCGATCCCTAGCCGCTGCCGCATGCCCAGCGAGTAGCCGCCCGCGCGCCGCCTGGCCACGCCCTGCAGGCCCGCCTGCTCGATCACCTCATCCACCCGCCTGGCGGCCAGGCCCTGCGAGTGCGCGAGCCAGAGCAGGTGGTTGCGGGCGCTGCGGCTCGGCTGGAGCGCGCCCGCGTCCAGCAGCGAGCCGAGCACCCGCATCGGCTGCCACAGGCTCGCGTACGGCTTGCCGCCGACCAGGGCCCTGCCCTCGTCGGCCGCGTCCAGGCCGAGTATGACCCGCATGGTGGTGGACTTGCCGGCCCCGTTCGGGCCGACGAAGCCGGTGACCTGGCCGGGCTCGACGGTGAACGACATGCCGTCCAGCGCCAGCGTCGATCCGAACCGCTTGCGCAGCCCGTTGACTTCGATCGTGGCTTGCATCGGTCCTTCCTTCTTGATCACAGCGGAAACTTGCCAACCTCCGTTCTACGGGGGTGGCCATAACATGGGCCGCACGGACGCTGTTATCCCGTTGTTAGGTCGGCCGAGCCATGCTGAAGCTTGGGATGGCGGCCCCTGACCAGGCCCGCTGCCGATGCAAGGGAGACGAGGATGAGGCTGCCGAACTGGGTGCGGCTGCCGGGCCGTACGGTGCGGGTGCGGCTGACCGTCCTGTACACGGTCCTGTTCCTGTTCTCCGGGGCGCTGCTGCTGGCTATCGCCAGCGGCGTCACGGTCGTCCGCTCCTCACGGACGGTGGTCAGCGTCAACGCTAATGCCGGGGCGAACTCGCAGCCCGGCCAGGGCAACGCCCGTATCCACATGCTGCAGTCCCAGGTCGCCCAGCTGCAGTCCCAGGTCGCCCACTTGCAGTCGGAGGTGGCCAACCAGCCCGGTCAGAACCAGCTCGGCCATGTCCTGTTCATCTCGTCGCTGATCGCGCTGGCGATCATGACGATCGTGTCGGCGGCGCTCGGCTGGCTG
>JASHYW010000640.1 GCA_030042885.1 Streptosporangiaceae bacterium
CGCCAGGGTGAACACGAAGACAATGCCTGCGCTGGCGGGAGAAGCCAGCCTCGCCCGGAAACCGGGCATGTCCGCGGACACGGTGTACTTCCCTTCCCAGGGCGACCGTCCCTGACCGTGCATCCCTTGAAGGTCAGAACTCTACGCCCGGACCGTTCCGGGAACGTTACCGCTCGCGCGGAGCATTCAGCTCCGCACTAAGCTTAGGTTTTAACCTCGCTGACGCTGGTCACTGTGCCCGTTTTGCCTGTTCTGCTTGTTTCGCCGGGGAGCAGATAGCGGGGTGCGGGTCCTTTGCTGCTGCCTCTGGGCCTGCCCGGGCCGGGGCGGGAGGGTTTCGCGACACGGGCGGGGGTGCCGAGCTCGCGGCGGATGTTGCGAAACCCCCGGCGGACCCGGCCTGGCGTCAGCGGCCGGGAGGGATCAGGCTGTTTCTCCCAGGGCCGGCGGAGGCCGGCGGCCATGGGCCGCGCGAGCAGGAGCTGGGCATGAGCGGCCATGAGGAGCCGGACCCACCGGTCTGCCTGTTCGGGGGCGCGGACTTTCGCGGTGGTGAGGCCCAGGGTGCCCTTGAGGGTGCGGATCGCGTGCTCGATGTCGAACCTGGCGAGGTAAGCGCGCCAGAGCTCGTCGAGCGACAGCGGGCCGGGGCCGGCGTGCCACAGCCACATAGCCCGGTGCGGGTCGCGGCCGTCGGGGAGCCGCTCGACGGTGATGTGGATGAGCGTGCCGCGCAGGACCGGCAGGTGCCTGCGGCCGGCGAACCAGCCGCGGTCGCCGTGGATGAGGGGATGCACGCCGTGCCAGGCCTCGGCGCGGACGGTGCCGTAAAGCGGGGTGTCCGGCAGGACCAGGGTCTCGCCCGGTTCCGGGTTCGCGGGCAGGGGCTTTTTCCGGCCCCGCGGCCCGTGCCCGGTGCCCGCGGCGAAGTCCGCGGATTCCAGGCAGTGCACCGCGGCGCCGCGGCGGGCGGGACGGCCGTTCTTCCCGTCCCAGGTGACGGGGTCGGCGTAGAACACGCTGCCGGCGGCAAGCCGGACCAGGATATGGGCAGGGCAGCCGAGAAGGCCGTCGGTGAGCGCGGCGGCGCTGTAGCCGGCGTCGAAGATGAACAGCGGCGCGCCGCTGCCGGCGTTTCCTGCCCGGTGCAGGCGGCGCAGCACGTTCTTGACCTGCGCGATGGTCTGCTCCGTGCGGGCCGCGGGCGTGGTGCGCGCCACGTCCAGGAACGCGGCCCACGCGGTGCGCAGGTGCCCGACCGACGCGGTGAACTGGTATTCCCAGCCGGGCGCGGTCTTGCTGGAGCCCTTGCAGTGGCAGGCGCCGTTGTGCACGTGCTCCCGGCCCGGGGAGCACACGGCGTCCGGCCGGGGATAGGCGGTGGCATCGACCGCGAACCGCAGCCGCGTCCACCGGGCGCACGCGTCCCGCACCCGGGCCGCGTCCGCGGCCGGCAGCCCGGCCAGCGCCTTCTCCAGCAGGCCGCGGTCGATCACGTCGTGCTCCGCGATCCACGCCCGGGCCTCCGGCCCGTCAGCGAGCGGCGGCAGCGTCTCCGCCAGCAGGGAGAAAAACTGCTCGTCATCGATCCTCCCGGCGGAAAGCCCGTCATACAGGGCACCGTGGCCGCGGGTGAACTCCGGCTCCAGGCACAGCTGCACCAGCGACGTCACCGCGTGATCGGCGCACAAGACGGCGTCCGCGAGCTCGAACAGCGCATCCGCCCGCAGAGCCAGGCAGTCATACAGCCGGGACCGGAACTCCCGCAGCCGCTCCAGCGCCTGATAGCGCGCGACCGCGGCCGCGAACACCGCCGGGTCTGCCGCTGCCCCGCCCGGGCACGCTGCCGTCAGGACCTGCCCGGTCCCCGGCAGGGTTTGCAGCCCGGAACAAGGCCGTGGCAGGGTATGAAGCACGGCCGTTTCCTCTCGTGATGCGGGATGTGTGGTAACACCCAGCATGAGGGAAACGGCCGTTCCTCAAGCACCAATCAGATATATGAGCGAATCATCTACATATATCCTGATATGAATAGAATTTAGGTTAAAACCTAAGCCTAGGACCTGTCCAGTAACAATCCGTTGGTTCTGCGCACCACCCGCGCTGGTCAGGCAGCTCGCGGACATGCAGGTTATTTCGCTGCGGGTCCCTAATCGCTGCTGCCTCGTATGCCCAGGACTCCTGATGCCCGAGGGTTTAGCACGAACGCCAGGTTCACGCTCGTTGAGGGACCTCAATAGCCCGGAAGCCCAAGTCTCAATGGGGGTAATCCCCATTTGAGGAGAACTACTGCGAGCGGGCCTCCAGCCAGCGGTGAACCTTGAGCCAGAGCCCTTGCCGGGCCTCGGCGCCCGCCATCATGCCGATGTGCCCGCCCTCCAGCACACAGAACTCCTCGTCCTGGCTGCCGGCCATGCGGATGATCGCCTCAGCCTGTGGCGCCCGGCAGATGACGTCCTGCGTGCCCGCAATGCTCAGCAGCGAGCACGTGATGTTCTTGAGGTCGACCGGGCGCCCGCGCAGCCGGAACTCCCCCTTCACCAGCTTGTTGCGCTGGATCAGGTCGTGGATCATCTGCCGGAATGCTTCGCCGGCGAAGGGGATGCCCTCGCTCACCCACTGGTTGAGGGCGATCCAGGTGCCCAGCGACGGGTCCTGGCTCAGCCGGTTCCCGCGGCCGAGGACGGTACCGAGGTAGCCGGTGATCGCCTTGAGCGGGCGGGGGGTGCTGCCGACGAATTCGGGGGGCACGTTCCCGAACAGCGCCACGAGCCATCCGGGGTGGACGCCCGGGGCGGTGATCCAGCGGAAGG
>JASHYW010000641.1 GCA_030042885.1 Streptosporangiaceae bacterium
GACCAGCCAGTGGGAGCATTTCCAGTTCCATATAGCTGACGGGGTGGCCACGGTGCGGCTGGACCGGCCGGACAAGCTCAACGCGCCCACGTTCGAAGCGTACGCCGATCTGCTGACCTGCTCGCCGAGCTGCCGCAACGGGGCGAGGTCAGGGTCCTGGTCGTGCGGGGGAGCTGGACGTGAGGCGGGCCGTGGCGACGGCGCCTGGTCAGTCGCCTTCGGCCAGGACCGGGCGGAGCGCGTCGAGCACCGCGGCGTCTTCGATGGTGGAAGGGACCGGCTCCTCCTGGCCGTCGGCGATGCCGCGCATGGTCTTGCGGAGGATCTTGCCGGACCGGGTCTTGGGCAGGGCGGCCACCACGTCGACCCGGCGCAGCGCGGCGACCGGCCCGATCTGGTCCCGGACGAGCTGGACGAGCTCGGCGGACACGACAGCCGGGTCGGTGCTGACGCCCGCCTTGAGCACCACGAACCCGCGCGGTATCTGGCCCTTGAACGCGTCGTTGACCCCAATGACCGCGCATTCGGCCACCGCCGGATGGCTCGCGAGCACCTCCTCCATCTGCCCGGTGGACAGCCGGTGGCCGGCCACGTTGATCACGTCGTCGACGCGGCCCATCACGTACAGGTAGCCGTCAGCATCGCGGTACCCGCCGTCGCCGGTGGTGTAGAAGCCGGGGTGCTGCGACAGGTAGGAGGCGACGAACCGCTCGTCGTCGCCCCACAAGGTGGGCAGGCATCCCGGCGGCAGCGGCAGCTTCACCACGATCTCCCCGGTCTGCCCGGCCGCCGCCTCGGCTCCGTCGGCGTCCAGGATGCGGACGTCGTAGCCGGGCACCGGCATGGTGGGCGACCCGGGCTTGGTCGGCAGGGCCTGCAGGCCCATCAGGTCAGCGGCGATCGGCCAGCCGGTCTCGGTCTGCCACCAGTGGTCGATGACCGGGATGCCGAGCAGCTCGCCCGCCCACCGGTAGGTTTCCGGGTCGAGCCGCTCCCCGGCCAGGAACAGATACGCCAGCCCGGACAGGTCGCGCTCGCGGGCCAGCTTGCCCTCCGGGTCTTCCTTCTTGACCGCGCGGAACGCGGTCGGCGCCGTGAACAGCGCCTTGACGCGGTGCTCGGCGATGACCCGCCAGAACGCGCCCGCGTCCGGGGTGCCCACCGGCTTGCCCTCGTACAGCACGGTCGTGCACCCGGTCAGCAGCGGGGCGTAGACGATGTAGGAGTGGCCGACGACCCAGCCCACGTCGGAGGCGGCCCAGAACACCTCGCCGGGCCCGGTGTCGTAGATGTTCTCCATGCTCCAGCGCAGCGCGACCGCGTGGCCGCCGTTGTCCCGGACCACGCCCTTGGGCCTGGCCGTGGTACCGGAGGTGTACAGGATGTAGAGCGGGTCGGTCGCCGCGACGGGGACGCAGTCTGCGGGCTCGGCGCCGATCATCGCCTCGGCCCAGCCCAGGTCGCGCCCCGCCATCAGCGTCGCGGTCGCCTGCGGCCGCTGCAGGATCACGCAGCGGCCGGGCTTGTGGCGCGCCAGGTTGATGGCACGGTCCAGGATCGGCTTGTACTCCACAACGCGGCTGACCTCGATGCCGCACGAGGCCGAGACCACGACCTTTGGCGCTGCGTCGTCGATCCGCGCCGCGAGCTCGGCCGCCGCGAAGCCGCCGAACACCACCGAGTGCACCGCGCCGATCCGCGCGCACGCCAGCATCGCGATCAGGGCCTCGGGGATCATCGGCATGTAGACGATCACCCGGTCGCCCTTGTCCACGTCCAGGCTGCGCAGCAGCCCGGCGAACCGCGCCACCTCGGCCAGCAGCTCGTCATAGGTATAGGTCCGCTGAACCCCGGTGACCGGGCTGTCGTAGATCAGCGCGGCCTGGCCGCCCCGGCCGTTGCGGACGTGGCGGTCCAGCGCGTTGAAGCAGGTGTTCAGCACCCCGTCGGCGAACCAGCGGTAGAACGGCGGATTCGAGGCGTCCAGCACCACGCTGGGTGCCCGGTACCACTCGATGTCTTTGGCTGCCTCCCCCCAGAAACCCTCGGGGTCGGCCAGGCTCTGGTGGAACACTTCCGCGTAGCGGCCCATGAAAGCTCCATCTCCCGCGTCGTCGTGCGATAAACGGCAGGATGGTGCGATCGCGCGCCGCCGCTTAGCGCCAAAGGTCGTGGCGCACTGGGACCTACGGCCCTGCTGCACAAGGTGACCGGGTCTTACCATCCGCATCATGGCGACAGCTAACGGTGCGTACATGGGCGCCAGCGACGCTTTCAGCTGGTACATGGAACGCGACCCCACGCTCAGGTCGACCGTTGTCGTCGTCATATGGCTCGACCGCGCGCCCAAGTGGGACCTCCTCGTCGCACGCATCGACCGGCTGTCCCGGCTCATGCCCTCGGCGCGCCAGCGTGTCGTCGAGCCGCCGTTCCGCCTCAACACCCCTCGCTGGACCTACGATCGGGACTTCGACCTGTACCGGCATCTGCGCCGGATAGCCGCCCCTAAGCCCCGGACCAGGGATGCGGTCCTGGAACTAGCCCGCCGGTCGGCCGTGGAGCCCTTCGACCGGGACCGTCCGCTGTGGAAGCTAACCCTGGTCGGAGGGATGGTCGGCGGCGAGGCGGCGCTCGTCCTGAAGTTCCACCACTCGCTGTCGGACGGGGTGGGCGGGATGGCCTCGCTCGCGATCCTGGCCGACCTGCAGCGTGAGCCGTCCGACCTCGGCGAGATGCCGCCGGTCCCGGCGGGCAAGGCGTTGCACTCGCTGGCCCTAGTCGCCGACGCCGTCGGCGCGACGGTCAGCGGCTATGCGCGGCTCGCCTGGCGTGGGGCCGAGGAGGCGATCCCGGCCCTGCTACGGTGGACGCTCGACCCCGTCGGCCAGGCCGTGGGCGCCGCCGCGATGGCCCGGTCGGTCTACCGGACGGCCTGGCCTGATTTCAGCACCATGTCGCCCATCATGCGGGAGCGGTCCACGGAGCGCCGGCTCGCCATGATCGAGATTCCTCTGGACGACCTGAAGACGGCGGCCAAGACCGTCGGCGTGACCGTCAACGACGCCTACCTGGCAGCAGTGACGGGCGGGCTGCGACGGTACCACGAGCACCATGGCGTCGCCGTCGGCTCTCTGCGGGCCGTCATGCCGATCAGCATCCGCACCGACCAGGACACGGACTGGGGCAACCGGATCACCCTGCTGCGGCTGGCCGTGCCCGCGGAAGAACCGGACCCGGGCATCCGGATGCGCCTGCTGCACCGTGTGGCGAAGGCGGCCCGCGAGGAGCCGTCGCTCTCGGTCACCGGCGCGATCGCCGGGGCGCTCAACCTGCTGCCCGTCGGCTATGTGGGCGGGATCCTCAAGCACGCCGACTTCGTAGCGAGCAACCTGCCGGGCACCTCGATCCCGGTCTACGTCGCCGGCGGCAAGGTCACCGGCTTGTTCACGTTCGGGCCCACCATCGGGACCGCGCTGAACACCACGATGCTGTCGTATGCGGGCCGCTGCGATATCGGTATCAACATCGACACCGCCTCGGTGCCGGACCCGGACGTGATGATCGCCTGCCTGCGCGAGGGCTTCGCCGAAGTCACGGCGCTTGCCGCCCGCTCCGGGCCAGGCGGAGCCGTCAGTGCGCCCGGTCGGAGTTCGTGACCGTCCCTGCCGTCGGTGCCATCTTGCCGTGAACAGGCCGCGGGGCTGTGGGAGAATCACGGCGTGATAGTCGTCCGTACGTGCCTTGTGAAGGCTGCGCGGCCTGCGGAGCGCTGGTGATCCGCAACGTCGTGCTCGGCCGCCTGCGGCCGGCCGAGGATCCTGCTCAGCGAGAAGCAGATGCCGCGCTGCTTCAGCAGGGCCTGGCGGGCATCGCCGTGCTCAGTTTCCCGGGGCTGGTGGCCATGAGCATGGGGACCGATCTCGGATTGCGCGACGGCGGGTGGAGTTTCGCCATCGTCAATGACTGGCAGGACGCCGATGCGTACCGGGCCTACGACGCCGACGAGGAGCACAACAGGATACGGCGCGAAATCATCGCACCGATCTGCCAGGACATCGCGCGCGTCCAGTTCCGGATCGACTAGCCGCGATACAGCTCGTCAGCCTCCGGCGCGTTGGAAATCCAGGTCTTGTCGCCGGTCAGCCGCCAGGCGGTCACCGGCCACTCTCCGCCGTAGCGGTCTCCGCCGTCACGCTGTCCGCGGTCGCGGTCTCGGCCGTCTCAGCGGCCGCAGCTGGACGCCAGCGGGCGTGCGCGGTCCGCTGCGTCCCGGCCCGGATCAGCTCCAGCCGCGGCCGCGGTCCGTCGGTGCGCCCGGCCTGCGGCCGGCGGCTGCCCGCGGCGAACGGATCCGGCCAGACGGCACCCGGACCCGAGTACCCCTGCTCGGCCGCGGCGTGCAGGGTCCACTGCGGGTCGTACAGGTGCGTCCGTCCGAGCGCGCACAGGTCAGCACGGCCCGCCAGGATGATGGAGTTCACGTCGTCATAGGACGAGATCGCGCCGACCGCGATCACCGCGATCCCGTACTTCCGGCCGATCTCGTTCCGGATCCGGTCCGCGAACGGCGTCTGGTAGCTGCGGCCGAAGGCCGGCTCCTCGTCGCTGACCACCTGTCCGGTTGACACGTCGATGCCCGCCGCGCCGTGCTCGGCGAACGCGCGGGCGATCTCCACGGTGTCATCGATTCCCAGGCCGTCCGGGTGCCAGTCGGTCGCCGAGATCCGGACCGTCATCGGCCGGTCCTCGGGCCACACCGCGCGGACCGCGTCGAAGACCTCGAGCGGATAGCGGAGCCGGGCGGCCAGCGATCCGCCGTACCGGTCGGTGCGCCGGTTGGTCAGCGGGGACAGGAAAGACGAGAGCAGGTAACCGTGTGCGCAGTGCAGTTCGAGCAGGTCGAAGCCGGCCCGCGCCGCGGCCTGGGCCGCCGCGGCGAACTGGTCGCGTATCGCCCCCAGTTCCGCAACCGTAAGCTCACGCGGCGTCTGGCCGGCAGCCGCGTAGGGAATGGGAGAAGGGCCGCAGACCTCCCAGTTGCCCTCAGGGAGCGGGGTGTCCATGCCCTCCCACATGAGCCTGGTGGAGCCCTTGCGGCCGGCGTGCCCGAGCTGGATGCCGATCTTCGCGCGGGTCTTGTCGTGGACGAACGCGGTGATCCGCCGCCAGGAGTCTTCCTGCTCGGTGGTGTAGATGCCGGTGCAGCCGGGCGTGATCCGCCCGGTGGGGGAGACGCAGACCATCTCGGTCATCACCAGGCCGGCGCCGCCCAGCGCCTTGCTGCCCAGGTGCACCAGGTGGAAGTCACCGGGCACGCCGTCGCGGGCCGAGTACATGTCCATCGGTGAGACGATCACCCGGTTGGCCAGTTCGAGGCGGCCGAGGCGGAACGGCTGGAACATCGGCGGGCACACCGCGCGGGCGTCCCTGTCCAGGTCCGCGTCCTGGCTGGCGGCGAACCAGCGGTCCATATCGGAGACGAACCCGGGGTCACGGAGCCGGAGGTTGTCGTAGGTGACCCGGCGGCTGCGGGTCATGATGTTGAAGGCGAACTGGCGCGGGTCCTGGCCGGCGTACTGGCCGAGGTTCTCGAACCACTCCAGGCTGGCCTGCGCGGCACGCTGGGTCGAGGCGACCACCGGCCTGCGCTCGGTTTCGTAGGCATCCAGCGCGTCGTCCACGCCCGCCTGCTCGTGCAGGCAGGCCACCAGGGCCAGCGCGTCCTCCATGGCGAGCTTGGTGCCCGAGCCGATGGAGAAGTGGGCGGTGTGCGCGGCGTCCCCGAGCAACACCACATTCTCGTGCCGCCAGGTCGCGCACCGGACGGTGGTGAAGCTGGTCCACCGCGAGTTGTTGGCCACCAGCTCGTGCCCGTCCAGCACGTCTGCGCACAGGCCCCGGATGCGGTCGATGGACCGCTCGTCGCTCTGGCCCGGCGCGAGGTTGCCGGCGGCCAGGCCCGCGAACCCGGCCCGCCGCCAGACGTCCTCGTGCATCTCCAGGATGAACGTGCTGGCGTGGTCGCTGTACGGGTAGCCGTGCACCTGCATGACCCCGGCCGGGGTGTCCAGGATGTAGAACTTGAACGCGTCGAAGACCAGGTCCGTGCCGAGCCAGATGTACCTGCACTGCCGTCGTTCCAGGTCGGGAGCGAAGGTCCCGGCGAACCGGGCCCGGGTCGCCGAGTTCATGCCGTCGGCCGCGATCACCAGGTCGTGGTCGGCAGCCAGCGCCGCCGCGTCCGGCGCCTCGGTGCGGAACAGGATCCGCACGCCAAGCTCGGCGCACCGGGCCTGCAGGATGGCCAGCAGCCGCTTGCGGCTCATGGCCGCGAAGCTGTGCCCTCCAGAGGTGAACGTGGTGCCGCGGAAATGCACGTCGATGTCGTCCCAGCGGGCGAACTCGCGGCGCATGGCGTGGAAGATCTCGACGTCCGCGTGCTCGATGCCGCCCAGGGTCTCGTCGGAGAACACCACGCCGAAGCCGAAGGTGTCATCGGCGGCGTTGCGCTCCCAGACGGTGATGTCGTGCCGGGCGTCGAGCTGCTTGGCCAGGGCCGCGAAGTACAGGCCGCCAGGGCCGCCGCCCAGGACCGCGATACGCACGGCGTTCGCTCCTTCCCGTGCCTGCCGGGCCGGCCCTCGCCTGCCGGACCACTCCCGGCTATAATATGCCGAAAATTATACGGTCGTCAATAGAACGCGATATCACTGGGCAAGGCATTAAGGTTCAGCCATGGATGTGGAGCGGGTCAATCCTGAGGAACTGGGCCAGCCCTCCGGCTTCTCGCACGCGGTATCGGTGACCGCGGGCCGGATGGTGTTCCTGGCCGGCCAGACCGGAACGGGCCGGGACGGGAAGGTCGTCGTCGGCGGCGTGGTGGCGCAGTTCGAGCAGGCCCTCGGCAACCTGCTTACCGCGCTGGCCGCGGCGGGCGGCCAGCCCGGCGATCTGGTCAGCCTGACCATCTACAGCGTGAACCTGGCGGACTACCAGGCGCACGCTGCCCAGATCGGCGCGGTCTGGCGCCTGCTGGTCGGTGCCGGCTATCCGGCCATGGCGGCCGTGGGCGTGACGCGGTTGTGGGATCCTGAGGCGCTGGTGGAGATCCAGGGCATCGCGGCGGTCAGCCGCTGATGACCTGCTGCACGTAGGCTCGCGCGGGTTCCTCAAGCAGCGCGCGCAGGGCGAAGAACTCCTCGGCGGCCCGGATGCCGATCCAGTCGTCGGGAAGCAGTTCAACGGGCAGGCCCGGATCGGAGTAGGGGAACCGCCGCCAGTCGGTGAGCGCCCGCACGTAGTCCGCGAAGGCCGCGTCCCGTGCCGTGAGCGCCTGCTTCTTGCGCCGCTCCTCCCAGCGGCGCAGCGCAGGCTCGTGGGTCTGGATGAACGCCTGGTACCGGCGCTCGAGCTCGTCCAGATCCCACCAGCGGCGGATCTTGTCGGCCGGGTCGCCGAAGGCGAGGTGATCGGCGTGAAACAGGTCGGCGTAGGACTCCAGCCCGAGCCGCCGCAGCGTCTCCGCGGTCGTGTCCTGCGGATGAGCGGGCACGATCCACACCCCCGGCGCGACCATGCCGAACCCGAGCCTGGTCAGCTCGGACCGCAGCACGTGCCGCCGGTCCCGCTGGGACTCGGGCACCGAGAACACCGCGAGCAGCCAGCCGTCGGCGAGCGTCGCCCGGCGCCTGGTGAAGATCCGCGCGTCGCCCTCGCGCAGTATGGCCAGCGCCTCGGCCGATAGCTGGTAACCCGCCGACCCATCCTGCCGCCGTGACACCAGCATGCCCCGCCGCTTGAGCCTGGAGATCGCCGAACGTACCGCGGGCTCGTCCACACCCAGGTCGGCGAGCAGCCGGATGAGCGCCGCGACCGGCAGCCAGCCGCCGTCGGACCTCGCGTACAGCCCGTACACCGTGACGATCAGGTGCCGCAGCCGGGCCGCCCGAGCGGTGACATCACTGCCCGCTTCGTTCGTTTCCGCTACGGCCGTCACGCGCTCACGATATCAGGCGGCGGGCCGCCGCGCGGCGCCGCGCTCAGCCGCGGTCCGGTGGCTCAGTGCCCGATCATCGCGCCCGCCATCAGCCCGCGGGGTCAGGTGAACGGGTAGACGTGCGGGGACGTGCCGGCGTTTCCCCACGTGATGGCCACCGCAACTCCGGGCCAGGGCACATTGCCGAAGATGGCGAAGGCCGTGAAGGTGCCGCCGGGTGCCACTCGTATCGCGGCGCCGGGATCCTGGCTGCAGTTCGTGGTCTGGGCGTTGACGGTGCCGTCGTTGCCCTTGCCGCCGGTCATGTTCTCCGCGACGTACGCGGCGTCTACCCAGCCGCCCTGGCAGCTGACGATCTGGACGGACTTCTCGATGTTGGTGTACGTGACGTAGGCGGTCCAGGACAGCGGCACGCCGGACGAGTACGGCGCCACGACCGATTCTGTCCACACGACCTTGAAGCCCCCGTAGTCGTTGCTGATCACGGCGTCCGGGCCAGCGTACGTGCCGGCCTTGGTGCACCCGGTTCCGTCCGGCTCGCACACGGTGGCGCCTGACGAAGAAGAGGGCGATGGCGAGGGCTTCGGGGACGGGGACTTCGAGGGCGAGGGGGACGGCGCGGGCGAGGACGGGGATGAGGACGAGGACGACGGCGCGGGCGAGGACGGCCCCGGGGACGACGCGGACGCGGCCGGTGAGGCCTTGTGGGACGCGGACTTCAGCGCCGCGGATACCGACGACGAAGACCCGGACGGGGACGGCCCGAGTGATATCGAATGGACCGCCGCGACCGGATGACCCGGAGGGCCGGGCTTGGTCGAGCTAATGGTGGCGGCCAGCGCCGTGCCTGCCGCCACGACCGCGACCACGACGCCGGCCGCGATCAACGCGCGGAGGTGCTTGAGGTGCCTGAGATGCCATAGATGCCGGAGGTGCCACAGATGCCGTGCTTCCCGGGATTCCTCGGCATCCTCGGACAAGTTGACCCGGTGCACGGCGGTGCCCTGGACCGCCGGGGCCTGGCCGGAGGGCCACAGTGCCGCCAGCGCGAGCGCTGCCTCGCCCAGGTGCGACCGGCCCCGCCCGGCCCATTCCCGGCCGTAGGCGCCTGATGCAGCCGTGTGGAGTTCGGTGACGAAGACGCGCGCGTCGGCCGGCCGGTTCCCGGGCTCCTTGGCCATGCCGGCCGCCACCAGGGGCCGTAGCGGCTCTGGCACCGGGTCAAGAGACACCGGCTCGGAACGGTGCTGGCGCATCAGCTCGGCGCTGGTTTTCCCGCTGAACGGCGGGCGGCCGGTCAGGCACTCGTAGAAGGTGGCCGTGGCCGCGTAGACATCGCTGGCCGGGCTGGCCGGGGCGCCGGCCAGCTGCTCCGGCGGCGCGTACAGCAGGGTGCCCGCAGGAAAGGGCCGGTCACCGGTGCGCGCCGCGATGCCGAAATCAGTCAGCTTGCTCGCGCCCTCGCCGTTGACCAGCACGTTCTCCGGCTTGTAGTCCCGGTGCACGATCCCCCGCTGGTGCGCAGCCGCCAGGCCAAGCAGCGAGCCCTCCAGGACCACCAGCGCGGCCTCCGCGGTGGTGCTGCCCTGATGAGCCAAGATCTCCCGCAGCGAGATGCCGTCGATGAGTTCCATGACGATGGCGGCGCCCGACGGCGATTCGACGTATTCGTAGAGCCGGACGATGTTCTCCTCGTCCAGGGACGCCAGCACGGTCGCCTCACCGCGGAACATCTCGGCGAATTCGGCATCGGCCAGGAGATCAGGGCGCAGGTACTTGATCGCCACGAAGGTGCCTGACGCGTCGTGCCTGGCCAGCACCACCTCGCCGAACGAGCCCGAGCCGAGCGCCCTCAGCTCGGTGTACCCGGGAACCTTCCACCCCGGCATCCGGATCGGCCCCCTTCGCGGAGTCAGCCCTCAGCAGCTCACCACGAACGCCGCCGAGGCGGCCTGCGGGTCAGGGCCGAGGATTTGCAACGTCACCGTCTGCGAGGCGCTGCCGTGACCCTGGCCCTGGACCGCGACGGTCACATACACGGCATGCTGCCCGGCGACGACAGACTGGCTGAGCGGCTGAGGTGCCTGCCGGTCCGGCCGGAACAGCCACTGATAGGAGACCGTTCCGGCCGAGCCATTTGTGGTGATCCGGCCGGTCACGTCCACGCCGCAGGCCGTCTTGGTCTGCTGCGAGATCCCCACGCCGGTCACATGGAACGGCGCGTGATGGAAGCGCAGATACAGAACCACGCCGCTCGCCGCGAGCAATATCACCGTGAGCGCCGCGCCGAACAGCCGGCGCAGTCCAACCCCGCGCCGGGGTGGTTCGGGCAGATGAGCGGTGCGCCAGATGCGCTCCGCCGTCACTCCGGCCTGGCTTGCGGGCGGGGCGGCGGGAACTCCCGGACCATATCTCACGATGTCTGCCTGCGGCTGGTGCGTCGCGGCGGCAGACGGCGGCTGAACCGCGGTCGCAGGCGGCGGCTGCGGCGTCGCGGCGGCCGTCGGCTGGTACGGCCGCATCACTTCTGTCGGCTGGTTATGCCGCACGACTTCGGTCGGCCGGTACTCCGGCATGGCCTCCGTAGGCTGGCTATCACCTGCACCGGCCGGCAGCGCGGGATCAGGCCTGGATGACCCTTCCCCCATCTGGTCCATCT
>JASHYW010000642.1 GCA_030042885.1 Streptosporangiaceae bacterium
ACGTGAAAGTCCTGCGCAACTCCGCGGTGGGTTACCGGCACCCACGCACTGGTGGGCACGCCGACCGCGCTGGTCACCCCGGGCACCACGGTGACCGGGATCCCGGCCCGCAGGCAGGCCAGGGCTTCCTCGGCACCGCGGCCGAAGACAAAGGGGTCACCGCCCTTGAGCCGGGCCACGAACCGGCCCGCCCGGGCACGGGAGATCAGCATCGAGTTGATGTGCTCCTGCGCCATGGCACGCCCGTAGGGAATCTTGCTGACATCGATGACCTCGACATCAGCGGGCAGTTCGTCAAGGAGAGAGCGCGGAGCCAGCCGGTCAGTCAGCACCACGTCGGCCTCGGCCAGCAACTGACGGCCCCGTACCGTGATCAGCCCAGGATCACCCGGCCCGCCGCCGATGATCGCGACCCCGCTACGGCGCCCGCGGCCGTGCCGGGCGCTGAGCTGGCCGGAGCGGAGCCCGGCGATGATCGCGTCCCTGATCGCCGCGCTGTGCCTGGGGTCGCCGCTGAGTACGCCTATGCGGACGTCATCGGTCCGGCCTGAGGCCGGGGTCCAGGCGGCTGACGCCTCGGCGTCGTCGGCGCGCACGCACCAGGTCCGCAGTTCCTCGGCCGCCGCCGCGACCACCGCGTTCACCTCGGGCCGATTCGTGTACGCGCAGACCAGCCAGGCGCCCGCGCAGTCGCCGTCCTGATAGGCCCGCTCCTCCCAGCGGATCCGGCCGGCCGCAGCCAGGTCCTCAAGCCCGGTCGTGACCTCGGGAGACACCAGGAGGACGTCGGCTCCGGCGTCGAGCAGCGCGGGAACCCGGCGGGTCGCGACTGCTCCCCCGCCGACGACGACAACCCGGCGGCCCCGCAGGCGCAGCCCCAGCAGGTACGGATCCATAGCCTCCTCGGTCGGGTCGCGCGTCCCGGCGTCCGCAAAGCTATTCAAGCCTGCTCGTCCAGGGCATCGGTCAAGTAGTACCAAGTCTGCCGGGCATCGTGGCGGTCGACCGCCTGCTGAGCGGCCGGCCAGGCGGAGGATGGCTCCGCTCATCGGCTTCCGAGATGCGCGGTCGATCATGTGGCTCCCGGATTAACCCCGAAATCCGCTAGACAAATCCCGCGAAAGGGGCAAAAGGTACATGCAGTCGGCGCCCGGAGCGGGCGGGCTTGCTTGGTCTCCATTCCGGCCCAACCTGGCGGCTAAGCGCGCGCATGATGAGGCACGGCGGGCGCGTCAGAGCTTGTCGGATACGCCGGCGGAATCGAAGGTGGCGACGTCGCGCAGGGCGCGGGCCGCGCTCTGCACCAGGGGCAGGGCCAGCAGGGCGCCGGTGCCTTCCCCCAGCCGCAGGCCCAGGTCCACGAGCGGGCGCAGCCCGAGGTAGTCCAGGGCAATCGCGTGGCCGGGCTCGGTGCTGCGGTGGCCCGCGAAGCAGGCGGCGACCGCCTCGGGCGCCAGGGCGGCGGCGGCCAGCGCGGCGGCGCCCGCGATGACCCCGTCCAGGAGCACCGGGACGCGCAGCGCGGCCGCCCCCAGAATGAACCCGGCCAGGCCAGCGTGCTCAAAGCCGCCGAACGCGGCGAGCACGCCGACCGGATCGGCGGGGTCCGGCCGGTGCAACTCCAGGCCGCGGCAGACGACCTCGATCTTCCTGGCGTACGTGACCGCGTCGATCCCGGTACCGCGGCCGGTCGCCGTGGCCGGGTCGGCTCCGGTGAAGGCACAGATCAGCGCGGCCGAGGCGGTGGTGTTGGCGATGCCCATGTCGCCGGTGATCAGGCACCGGTTGCCCGCGGCGACCAGGTCCCTGGCGATCTCGATGCCGACCGTCAGCGCGGCTGTCGCCTGCTCGCGGGTCATCGCCGGACCCGCGGTGAAGTCCGCGGTGCCCGGCGCGATCTTGCGCGGCAGCAGGCCCGGAACGGGCTCGAGCTCGGCGGCCACGCCGATGTCCACCACGGTGACCTCCGCGCCGGCCTGGGCGGCGAACGCGTTGACCACCGCCCCGCCGACCAGGAAGTTGGCCACCATCTGGGCCGTCACCTCCTGCGGCCACGGGCTGACGCCCTGGGCGTGCACCCCGTGGTCCGCGGCGAAGACCGCTACGCAGGCCGGCTCGGGCAGCGGCGGAGGACAGCTTCCCGCCAGGCCTGCCAGCCGCACCGACACCTCTTCGAGCACGCCGAGCGAGCCCCGCGGCTTGGTCATCCGGTCCTGCCGTTCGCGGGCGGCGGTCATCGCCGCCGGGTCTGGCGGGGCGATCGCGGCGGTCACTTCGGAGAGCGGGTCCACTGGTTCCTCCCCTGGCAGTCCGCGGCGGCCGAACTCCTCGGCATGCACCGCCCATGACACCGGCCGACGGCGCGCCCAGCCGGCGGTCGCGAGTTCCGGTTCTGCGGCGAAGTCTGTCACGTAGCCCACGCACAGGTACGCGATGACCTCCAGATGCGCGGGCAGCCCGAGTTCGGCGGCGAGTTCGCGCTCGTCGAAAAAGCTCACCCAGCCGACGCCGAGGCCTTCCGCCCGGGCCGCCAGCCACAGGTTCGCCACCGCGAGCACGCTGGAGAAGTCGGCGGTCCGCGGCTGGGCGTGCCGGCCGAGCGTGTGGCGGCCGCCCCTGGTCCGGTCGCAGCTGACCACGATGTTGACCGGGGTGTCCAGGATCGACTCGATCTTCAGCCGGTCGAAGGCCCGGGCCCGCGCGCCGGGCAGGTCGGCGGCGAACTCGTCGCGGTGCTTGCGGGCCAGGGCGGCGATCCGCTCCCGCCGGGCCCGGTCGGTGATCACGATGAAGTCCCACGGCTGCGAGAAGCCCACCGACGGCGCCTGGTGCGCCGCCGCGAGCACCCGCCCGAGCACGTCCGCGGGCACCGGATCGGGCAGGAAACCCCGCCGGACGTCCCGGCGCTCCGCGATCACCCGGTACACGGCATCCCGCTGCTCGGCCGGGTAACGCTGTCCGTCAGGCATGGGCTTCCTCCTCGGGGTTCTGGGCCATCCGGAGCAGCGCCTCGAACGCGGCCACGGCCACTGCCGGACCGCCCTTCTCCGACACGTTGCTCAGGGCCGGCAAGCCGCTGCGGCGCAAGGCGTCCTTGGCTTCGGCCGCGCCGGCGAACCCGACCGGCACGCCGATGACCAGGGCGGGCTCGACCTCGCGAGCCATGATCTCGGTCAGCGCCGCGGGCGCGCAACCCACCAGCCAGACCCCGCCGGGCCCGGCTGCGCTGAACGCCAGGCGGACCGCGGCCGCGCTGACGGTGATGTTCGCGGTGCGCGCCAGCCTGGCCGTCAGGGAGTCGTCCGCCTTGCAGATCACCGGGTA
>JASHYW010000643.1 GCA_030042885.1 Streptosporangiaceae bacterium
GCGGTTCCGGCCCAACCTCCTCGTGGATGCCTGCGGGTGCGACTTCCCCGAGGACGCCTGGGTCGGCCGGGTGCTGCGCGTCGGCGGGCTGCGGATGCGGGTGGACCAGCGCGACAAGCGGTGCGTGATGGTCACCATAAACCCGGTGACGCTGCAACGGGACCCGGCGATCCTGCGCGCCATAGCGCGGGAACGCGACTCCCGGCTCGGGGTCTACGGCTCGGCCGTGGAACCGGGCCGGGTCGCGGTGGGCGACCCGGTCGAGCTCGAACCCTGAGCCCGCGCGGGCCCGCGGGCGGTCAGCAGGGGCCGAGGCGCTCGGCTAGGCAGGCCTCTGCCTGGTCGATGGCGACGCGGTCCTGGCGCATGCTGTCGCGGTCCCTGACCGTTACCGCCTGGTCGTTCAGGGTGTCGAAGTCGACGGTGATGCAGTACGGGGTGCCGATCTCGTCCTGCCGCCGGTACCTGCGGCCGATCGCGCCGGCGTCGTCGAAGTCGGTGTTCCAGCGCTTGCGCAGGCTCGCCGCCAGATCGCGCGCCTTGGGCGACAGGTCGGCGTTGCGCGACAGCGGCAGCACGGCCGCCTTCACCGGCGCGAGCCTGCGGTCCAGGCGCAGCACGGTCCGCTTCTCCAGGTTGCCCTTGGCGTCCGGCGCCTCGTCCTCGGCGTACGCGTCGAGCAGGAACACCAGCGCACCCCGGTCGACTCCGGCCGCGGGCTCGACCACGAACGGGATGAACCGGTCGCCCGACTCCTGGTCGAGGTAGGACATGTCCTGCCTGGACGCCCGCTGGTGGGTGGTCAGGTCGTAATCGGTGCGGTTGGCGATGCCTTCCAGTTCGCCCCACTGAAGGCCCGCGAAGTCAAACCGGTACTCAATATCCACCGTGCGCTTGGAGTAATGCGACAGCTTCTCCTTCGGGTGCTCGTAGGGCCGCAGATTCTCCTCGCGGATGCCAAGGTCGGTGTACCAGCGCAAGCGCGTGTCGATCCAGTACTGGTGCCATTCCTCGTCGGTACCCGGGCGGACGAAGAACTCCATCTCCATCTGCTCGAACTCCCTGGTCCGGAAGATGAAGTTGCCGGGGGTTACCTCGTTGCGGAACGACTTGCCGATCTGGCCGATGCCGAACGGGATCTTGCGGCGGGAGGTCTGCAGCACATTGCGGAAGTTGATGAAGATGCCCTGCGCGGTCTCCGGGCGCAGGTAGGCCAGCTCGGAGTCGGCTTCGACCGGGCCGAGGTACGTGCGGAGCAGGCCGCTGAACATCCGCGGCTCGGTGAAGGCGCCCCTGGTGCCGCAGTTCGGGCAGGCGATCTCGGCCAGGCCGCCGACCGGGGCGTGGCCGTGCCTGTCCTCGTACGCCTCGATCAGCTGATCGGCACGGAACCGGTGGTGGCAGGACAGGCATTCGGTGAGCGGATCCACGAACTCGGTGACGTGCCCGCTCGCCTCCCAGACTTCCGGGGCGAGGATCACGGACGAATCGAGGCCCACGATGTCGTCGCGCTCGGTCACCATCGTCCGCCACCAGTGGCGCTTGATGTTGTTCTTCAGCTCCACGCCGAGCGGACCGTAGTCCCAGGAAGCGCGCAGACCCCCGTAGATCTCGCTGGACGGGTAGACGAATCCCCGTCGTTTGCTCAGGCCGACAATCGCGTCAAGGCGGTCACTGCGCAGGGCCATCAGAGGTCTCCATCCGGCTGGCGGTCGGCGGGCGCGGCAAGCGCGGTCCCCGTGGTGATTCCGGCGCGGGTGCGGTGCCTGCACTCGGCGGCATCCGTGACCGGAGGCCCCTAGCTTAGGAGCACCGGGCGATGATCGCGAATTCGATTCACCCGGTGCGACGAATGGACGGCTGGTCGTCAGCGCCTGCGGCTAGGGGTCTTCGGGGCCGGAGTCCTGCGGGGCCGGAACCGGGTTGGGCTCGGCGCCGCCGTACCTCCGGTCGCGGCTGGCGAAGATCTCGCAGGCGTGCCACAGGTGGCGCCGGTCGAAATCGGGCCAGAGGGTGTCGAGGAAGACCAGTTCGGCATAGGCGGACTGCCACAGCAGGAAGTTCGAAAGGCGCTGCTCGCCCGATGACCTGACGAAAAGATCAACTTCCGGGATCTCCGGCTCGTCCAGGTAGCGAGCGAACACCTTCTCGTTAATCGTTTCCGGGCGGAGTTTCCCGGCCGCCACATCGGCCGCGATCGCGGCCGCCGCGTCGGCGATCTCGGCCCGGCCTCCGTAGTTGACGCAGAATTGCAGGGTCAGGACCGAATTCCCGGCCGACATCTGCTCGGCCTGCTCCAGTTCGCTGATGACGCTGCGCCACAGCCGCGGCCGGCGGCCCGCCCACCGGATGCGGACCCCCATCTCGTTCAGCAGATCGCGGCGACGGTGAATGACGTCGCGGTTAAAGCCCATCAGGAAACGCACCTCGTCCGGCGAACGCCGCCAGTTCTCGGTCGAGAAGGCGTAGGCGGACAGGTAGGGGATGCCGAGCTCGATGGCTCCCATGATCACGTCGAGCAGCGAGGACTCGCCGGCCTTGTGACCCTCGGTCCTGGGCAGTCCGCGTTTGCGGGCCCACCGGCCATCGCCGTCCATGACCAGGGCCACGTGCCTCGGCAGGAGCTCGGCAGGTATGTCGGGGGGCTTCACCCCGCTCGGATGCGGATCGGGCGGACGCACGCCCGCAGCTCGCGGGCCCCGGGTCCTCGAGTTCCGCTCCGTCATTAAACACGCTCCACGTGACGCAGTGAACGGATCGAATGCTCCAGATGCCATTGAAGGTATGCGGCCACCAGCCCGCTGCACTCTACCCGGTGCCTTCGCTCGCTGCGGTCGGCGCTGTCCCAGTCTCCGCGCAGCAACGCGAGCATCAGGGCCACGGTATCCGCCGCGGGCGAGGCCGCACCGGGCGGACGGCAGGACGCGCACACCATGCCGCCGGCCGGGATGGCAAACGCCGGCAACCGCAGGCCGCCAGCCGAGCCGTCCGCATCCCGGCCGCGGCCGGGGCCCGGCGCGCCGCAGCGGGCGCATTCCTCAAGGACAGGCGCGTACCCGGCCACGGCGAGCGAGCGCAGCAGGAAGGCGTCCAGCACCAGCCGGGGGTCATGCTCCCCTTCGCCGAGGGCTCGCAGCGCGCCGATGAGGAGCAGCAGCTGCCGGAGCGCGGGCTCCTTCTCGACCGGGGTGAAGCACTCGGCGGTCTCCAGCATGGCCACGCCCGCGGTATAGCGGGGGTAGTCCCCGGCCAGGGGCTCGCCGTAGGGCCGGATCACTTCGGCCTGCGTGATCACGTCCAGCGAGCGGCCCGGGTACAGCATCAGGTC
>JASHYW010000080.1 GCA_030042885.1 Streptosporangiaceae bacterium
GGTGTCGGTGGAGGCGGGCATTACCGAGCCCTGGCGGTTGTTCGTCGGGGAAGCGGGAGCTTCAATTGGCGTAGACCACTTCGGTGTCTCTGCCGCCTACCAGAAGATCTATCAGGAGTTCGGCATCACCGCGGAGCGGGTAGCCGCTGCCGCACGCGACAGTCTGGGCCGGGTCAGGGCCTGAGCTTTCTTGGGTCCGGCCCGCGCCACGCAGGGAAGGGAAAGCAAACGGTGTCAGTTGACGTTCTCGGACAGCTATCCGAGGCCGGAGTGTCGGTGTGGCTGGATGACATCAGCCGTGACCGGCTGCGCACCGGCAACCTGCAGGCGCTGATCGACGACTTCCATGTGGTCGGCGTCACCTCGAACCCGACGATCTTCGCCAAGTCGCTGTCCGCCGGGTCCGCGTACGACGACCAGATCGCCGACCTGAAGACCCGCGGCGTGACGGTGGACGAGGCGTCCCGCGCGATCACCGCCTACGACATCCGCTGGGCGTGCGACGTGTTCCGCCCGATATACGAGGCGACGGCCGGCCTGGACGGCCGGGTGTCGCTCGAGGTGGACCCCAGGCTGGCCAAGCAGACCGCCGAGACCGTCGCGGAGGCGCGGGCGCTGTGGTGGATGGTGGACCGGCCAAACCTGTTCATCAAGATTCCCGCCACCGTCGAGGGGCTGCCCGCGATCACTCAGTGCCTGTCGGAAGGGATCAGCATCAACGTCACGCTGATCTTCGGACTGGAGCGGTACGGTCAGGTCATCGATGCGTTCATGGCGGGCCTGGAGCAGGCCGCCGCGGCCGGGTGCGACCTGTCCCGGATCCGCTCGGTGGCGTCCTTCTTCGTCAGCCGGGTGGACACGGAGGTCGACGCCAGGCTGGACAAGCTGGGCACCCCTGAGGCTGCGGCGATGCGCGGCAAGGCCGCAGTCGCGAACGCTCGCCTGGCCTACGAGCTGTTCGAGCAGCGGTTCGCCGAGGGGCGCTGGCAGGCCCTGCGCGCCAAGGGGGCACAGATCCAGCGTCCGCTGTGGGCCTCCACATCGGTCAAGGACCCGTCGTTCGGCGACACCAAATATGTGGTCGAGCTGCTCGTGGCGGACACGGTGAACACCATGCCCGAGGGCACGATCCGGGCCACGGCGGATCACGGCCAGCTGCTGGGCGACACCGTGCACGGCACCTACGATGCCTCGCGGCAGGTTTTCGCCGATCTGGAAGCCCTCGGCATCGGATACGACGACGTGGTGCAGGTCCTTGAGGACGAGGGGGTCTCGAAGTTCGAGGCCTCGTGGGTTGAGCTGCTTGACACGATCAAGACGAAGATGGGGCTCTGAGTGACGGCGGAACCCGGGAACCCTGAGGGCCTTGCCCCGGCCAACCCCGGCGTCATCGCGGGACTCGATGAGACATCCGGACCGACCAATCCGCTACGTGATCCCCGAGACCGGCGCATCCCCCGGGTGGCCGGGCCGTGCGTGCTCGTCATGTTCGGGGTCACCGGCGACCTGGCCCGCAAGAAGCTGATGCCGGCCGTCTATGACCTGGCCAACCGAGGCCTGCTGCCGCCGGGTTTCTCGTTCGTCGGGTTCGCCCGCAGGGACTGGGAGAACGAGGATTTCGCCCAGGTCACCTACCAGGCCGTGAAGGAGTACGCCCGCACGCCGTTCCGCGACGCGGTGTGGGAGCAGCTCAGCGAGGGCGTCCGGTTCGTTCCCGGCGAGTTCAGCGACGACCAGGCGTTCGATCGCCTGGCCGAGACCGTCAAGGAGCTGGATGCGGAGCGGGGCACCGGCGGGAATTACGCCTTCTACCTGTCCATCCCGCCGAAGGCCTTCCCCGTGGTGGTCGAGCAGCTCAAGCGCAGCGGCCTGTCCGACTCCGGCGGCCGCGGCTGGCGGCGGGTGGTGATCGAGAAGCCGTTCGGCCATGACCTGGCCAGCGCGCGCGAGCTGAACGCGATCGTGGACGCGGTCTTCCCGCCGCACGCGGTGTTCCGCATCGACCACTACCTCGGCAAGGAGACCGTACAGAACATCCTCGCGCTGCGGTTCGCCAACGAGATGTACGAGCCGATCTGGAACCGTGGCTACGTGGACCATGTCCAGATCACGATGGCCGAGGACATCGGGATCGGCGGCCGGGCCGGGTACTACGACGGCATCGGGGCCGCTCGCGACGTGATCCAGAACCACCTGCTGCAGCTGCTCGCGCTGACCGCCATGGAGGAGCCGGTGGCGTTCGACGCGGACTCGCTTCGGATGGAAAAGGAGAAGGTGCTCTCTGCGGTGCGGCTGCCCGCCGACATCGCGGCCGGCACCGCACGCGGGCAGTACGGGGCGGGCTGGCAGGGCGGCCGTCAGGTCCACGGTTTCCTTGAGGAAGACGGCATCCCGACGGACTCACGCACCGAGACGTACGCCGCGCTGCGGCTCGGCGTCGATACCAGGCGCTGGGCCGGGGTGCCCTTCTACCTGCGTACGGGCAAGCGGCTACCGCGCCGGATGACCGAGATCGCGCTGATCTTCCAGCGCGCGCCGCACCTGCCCTTCTCCGCCACCGACACCGAGGAGCTCGGCCAGAACGCGCTGGTGATCAGGATCCAGCCGGACGAGGGCATCACGGTCAGGTTCGGCTCGAAAGTGCCGGGCACCGCCATGGAGGTCCGGGACGTGAACATGGACTTCGCCTACGGCGAGTCCTTCACCGAGTCAAGCCCCGAGGCCTACGAGCGGCTGCTGCTCGACGTCCTCATCGGCGACCCGCCGCTGTTCCCCCGGCAGGCCGAGGTCGAGCTCGGCTGGCGGATCCTCGACCCGGTGGAGGAGTTCTGGGCCTTGTTTACCAAGCCGGAACAGTACCCGGCGGGTTCGGAGGGCCCGCCGTCAGCCGAGGCGATGATGGCCCGGGACGGGCGCGCATGGCGGCGCCTGTGAGCGCCATCCGGTACCGGCTCGCGAGCGTCCAAGACGAGCGCTGCGGGCCGGGACAGAAATAGAGGGCTGCGATGACGATCGACCTGACCGACACGACCACTGGCGCGATCCACGAAGCGCTCACCGAGGCGCGGCGTCGCATGGGCGGACCCACCTCAGGCATGGTGCTGACGCTGATCATCGTCACTGACGAGGCCGAGCAGTACGACGCCGTCCGGGCCGCCAACCAGGCCGGCCGTGAGCATCCGAGCCGGATCCTCGCCGTCATCGCCCGCAAGCCGAAGTCCGAGTCCCGGCTGGACGCCGAGATCCGGGTGGGCGAGACAGGCCCGGGCGAAACCATCTTGCTGCGCATGTACGGACCGCTCGGCCAGCACGCCGACTCGGTGGTCGCACCGCTGCTGGCGCCGGACGTGCCCGTGGTCACCTGGTGGCCGGACGAAGCGCCGCCCTCCCCGCATGCTGATCCGCTCGGCAGCGTAGCCCAGCGCCGGGTCACGGACGCGGCGGCGAGCGACTCGCCCACCCAGATGCTGCTCGCCCTGGCCAAGGCCTACCAGCCAGGCGACACCGACCTGAGCTGGACCCGGTCCACTCCCTGGCGTTCCCTGCTCGCCGCCACCCTCGACCAGCCCTATCCCGACCTGCTCGGCGGCAAGGTGCTGGCCGAGCCCGCCAACCCGACCGCGGACCTGATCGCGGCCTGGCTCGGCCTCCGGCTCGGCATCGAGGTGCAGCGTGGCGAGTCCGCCGGCCCTGGCATCACCGAGGTCAGCTTCGACACGCACGACGGGAAGGTCTCGATCTCCCGGCCGGACGGCAGGACGGCCACCCTGTCCTGGCCCGGCCGGCCGGAGCGCCGGGTGGCGCTGCACCGGCGCGAAACCGCTGACCTGATCGCCGAGGAGCTGCGCAG
The DNA here is from genome assembly GCA_030042885.1 of Streptosporangiaceae bacterium. Next base: position 3,851 of record JASHYW010000080.1, read on the forward strand.
GCTGGAACCCGACGACGTGTACGCCGAGACGCTGCGCGCGCTCGCCGGAGGGAGTCCCGCCCTGTGAGCGTGCCCGAGGTACTCGTGCATCGGGATGCGCAGCTCCTCGCCAAGGCCGTCGCCGCACGCCTGGTCACGCG
>JASHYW010000644.1 GCA_030042885.1 Streptosporangiaceae bacterium
TGCTCGAGCTGGCCGGGGCCACGCTGCTCCTGCTCGACGAGCCGACCGACAACCTCGACCTGCCGAGCGCCGAGGCACTGCAGCAGGGCCTGGAGTCTTACCAGGGCACGGTGCTCGCCGTCACGCACGATCGCTGGTTCGCGCGGTCGTTCGAGCGGTTCCTCGTCTTCACCCCGGACAGCCAGGTCCGCGAGGCGGCCGAGCCGGTCTGGGACTGAGCGACAGACCGCGAGGCCGAACTCAGCCGCCTACCCGGGTCCCGCATGCCGCGCAGAAGTGAGCGCCGGCAGGCAGTTCGGTACCGCACTGGGTGCAGTGGGCGGCCACGGGCGCGAGCGGCTGGCCGCAGCCCATGCAGAACCGCGCCCCGGCCGGGTTCGCAGTCTGGCAGGACGCGCAAACCGGCCCGGCCTGCTGGGCCGGGGGAGCAGCCTGCTGGCCTGGCGCAGGCCCATCGTGGCCGCCGGGCGCGCCCTGGCCGTACGGGACTCCGTACTGCGCCGCCGCCTGCTGCGCGGCCTGCTGCTGCGCGGCCTGCGCGGCTTGCGCCTGCTGCATCCCGAGCCCGCTGGCCAGCCCGAACCCGGCGCCGAGGAACGCTCCCTCGGTCCCGCCGCCGCCCTTGGCCATGCCCTGCCCCGCGCCGAGCGCCATCTCGCCGGCAGCGTAGTTCTGGAAGCCGCCGGCCAGCTGCGAGTAGCTGGTGTCCTTGGCCAGCTGCTTGAGCTGCTGCTCATCCTCGGGGGACAGGTTGATGTCGAAGTTGCCCATCCGGGTCAGCTGGACGCCGTAGTTGGCGAGCTGGCCGTTGCCGGCGTCGATGGTGTTCTGCTCGATCTCCGCCGAGTACGCCATCAGGCCCAGGATCGGCCAGCCGTTGCGGATGATCTGGGTGGTGACGTGCGTCCGGAGCACCTTGAGCAGCTGATCGCTGACCCATCCGGCGATCCGCTCGTTGTCGGTGACGTCGACCGTGGCGGTCAGGTTGGTCACCAGCCGCACCGGGTCGGCCACCCGCAGCGCGTAATCGCCGAACACCCGCAGGGTCACGACCAGCCCGGTCCGGGGATCCTGCACGTTGTCGACCCGGCCGCCGAACTTGAATCCGGTGTACTCGCGGGTGCCGACGAAGTACAGCTCGGCGCGGTAGGCATTCCCGCCGGTGGCATGGTCGATGACCGCCCCCAGCCCGGGGAGCTCGTTCGCGTCGATCTGGTGCCGGCCGGGGCCCAGGGTCTGCACGACCTGGCCGGTGTTGACGAACATCGCCAACTCGTCGGCGTTGACGATCGCGCGCGTGTAGCGGCGGATGTTGATGTCCGGCCACTTGAAGACGATCTGACCTTTGCGGTCATCAGGTACGGCGATGAACTCCCGCCCGAGCAGTGCCATGGGAGAACCATACCCGCTGTCCAACTTTGAGGTATCAGGCGTTGTCAAAGGACCTTTCCCTGCTATCTTCCGAGCGTGGACATGATCCAGTGCCAATGGTGCCGTGCGCAGAACCAGCCGGGCACCACGAGCTGCCAGACGTGCGGCGCGCCTCTCGACGAGCGGGACAAGGTCAGCGACTCTGGATGGCGCGAGGCCCCCCGGCTGCGTGACATGACCGAGTTCCGGTTCTCCGGCAGCACCTGCCAGGTCGAGGGCGAACTCGTCCCCGTGGCAGAGATCAGCCTCCACCCCCAGGACGGCGTCTACTTCGAGCATCACGTGATGCTGTGGAAAGACGAATCCGTTCCGCTGTCCTCGCTTAACACCGGCGGCGGGATGAAGCGCACGGTCGGCGGCATGCCGCACATCGTCACCGTGGCCAGCGGGCCTGGCCGCATCGCGTTCTCCCGCGACGCGCCGGGTGAGCTCGTCGTCCTGCCGCTGCACCCCGGCATGGAACTGGATGTGCGCGAGCATGCCTTCCTGGTCGCCTCGCACAGCATTCAGTACTCCTTCGTGCGGATCAAGGGGCTGGTCAACCTGATGCACGGCGGGAACGGCATGTACATGGACCGGTTCGTCACGGCCGGCTACCCGGGCATGCTGCTGCTGCACGGCAACGGCAACGTGCTGGAGCGGACGCTGCGGCCGGGCGAGAAGATCCTGGTCGAGCCGGGCGGGTTCCTGTACAAGGATTCCTCGGTGCAGATGCAGGCCTCGCAGATGGACCTCAAGACCGGGATGTGGCGGCACGGCATGTACCTGGCCGAGATGACCGGGCCCGGCCGGGTCGGCATCCAGTCGATGTACGTCCACCACCACACCGACTGAGCGCGGGATGAATACCTACATATGCCGGTACTGCCGACAGCCGAGCGACCCGAACGCCCCGACCTGCCCGATGTGCGGGGCCCCGGTCGACATCAGATCTGCGGTCAGTGACTCCGGATGGGTCGAGCAGCCGCCGATCAAGGACATGGCACGGCTGCAGTTCGGCCAGTCCCACTGCCAGATAGCCGGCACGACGGTCCCGGTCGCGGAGTTCAACCTCGCCCCGAACGACTGGGTCTACTTCTCCCATCACGTGCTGCTGTGGACCGAGCCGGGGACCAGGCTGGGCAGCATGCCGATGCGCGGCGCGTGGAACCGCAAGATCGCCGGGATGCCGCTGGTCATGGTGGAGGCCCGCGGTCCCGGGCACGTCGCGCTGTCCGACAACCACGCGGGCGAGGTCGTGGCCCTGCCGCTGCAGCACGGCCAGCAGATCTGGGTCCGCGAGCACCGCTTCCTGACCGCCACGGGGAACATCCGGTACGACTGGTATCCCAATGACATCTGGTACACCACCGGGAGTGGGGATGACCAGGAGACCCACTACCCGATGGGCCAGTATGGCGACGTCTTCGGCGCGCACGAGGGACCGGGCCTGCTGTTGCTCCACTCGCCGGGCAACACGTTCGTCCGCGACCTGCCGCCCGGCCAGAGCCTGCTGATCCAGCCGAGTGCGCTGCTGTACCGGGACGTGTCGGTGCGGATGGCGCTGCACCTGGAGTACCCGCGAAACATGGGCTTCGCCTTCTGGAGCAACCGGTGGAGCTACCGCAGCATCTGGGTCAGGCTGTTCGGTCCCGGCCGGGTCGCGGTGCAGTCGATCTACA
>JASHYW010000645.1 GCA_030042885.1 Streptosporangiaceae bacterium
ACCTGATCGAGCAGCACAGGTCCACCATCGTGTTCGCCAACTCACGGCGGCTCGCGGAGCGGCTGTGCGGCCGGCTGAACGAGCTGGCGGCGGAGCGGGCCGAGGCAGCATTTGAAACGCGCCTGGCTCGCGGGGGCGGCCGGCCGCCGGCCGAGATCATGGCGCAGGCCGGCACGGCCGCGGGCGCCCCCGCGGAGGCCGCCCGGGCGCACCATGGCTCGGTGTCACGGCAGGAGCGCGCCGAGATCGAGGAGGCGCTCAAGGCCGGGCGGCTGCCCGCGGTGGTCGCGACCTCCAGCCTGGAGCTCGGCATCGACATGGGCGCGGTGGACCTGGTCGTGCAGGTGGAGGCGCCGCCCTCGGTGGCCAGCGGCCTGCAGCGGGTCGGCCGGGCCGGGCACAACGTGGGCGACGTCTCCCGCGGCATCATCTTCCCCAAGTACCAGGGCGACCTGGTCCAGTCGGCCGTGGTCGCCGAGCGCATGCAGAACGGCCAGATCGAGGAGCTCAAGATCCCTCACAACCCGCTGGACGTGCTGGCCCAGCAGGTGGTGGCGATGACCGCGCTTGACGACTGGCCAGTGGACGAGCTGGAACGGACGGTGCGCAAGGCCGCGCCGTTCGCCGGGCTGACCCGGCCCGTCCTGGAGGCGGTGCTCGACATGCTGGCCGGGCGCTACCCGAGTGAGGACTTTGCCGGGCTGCGGCCCCGCATCGTCTGGGACCGGGTGGCCGGGATCGTCCGGGCCAGGCCGGGAGCGCAGCGGCTCGCGGTGACGAGCGGCGGCACCATTCCCGATCGCGGGCTGTTCGGCGTCTTCCTGGCTTCCGATAACAGCCGACAGCCGCGCCGGGTCGGGGAACTCGATGAGGAGATGGTCTACGAGTCACGGGTCGGCGACGTGTTCGTGCTCGGCGCCAGCTCGTGGCGGATCGAGGACATCACCCCCGACCGCGTGCTGGTCACGCCCGCGCCCGGGCAGCCAGGCAGGCTGCCGTTCTGGCACGGCGACACCCCGGGCCGGCCCGCCGAGCTGGGCCGGGCCATCGGCGCGGCCTGCCGTGAGCTGGCCACGGGGAGCGAGGCCGACGCGATCGCCAAGCTGGGTCAGGCCGGGCTGGACGAGCTGGCCGCCCGGAACCTGACCAGATACCTCGCCGACCAGCGCGCGGCGACCGGGTACGTGTCCGACGACCGGACCCTGGTCGTGGAACGGTTCCGCGACGAGCTGGGCGACTGGCGGGTGGTGCTGCACAGCCCGTACGGGGACCGGGTGCACGCACCGTGGGCGCTGGCCATCGCGGCCCGGCTGCGCGAGCGGTACGGCGGGATGGACGTGCAGGCACTGCACACCGACGACGGGATCATCATCCGGGTGCCAGACTCCGACGAGCCGCCGCCGAGCGGGATCGCGCTGATCGATCCCGACGAGATCGGCGATCTGGTCACGGCCGAGGTCGGGGCGAGCGCGCTGTTCGCGTCGCGGTTCCGGGAGTGCGCGAGCCGGGCGCTGCTGCTGCCGCGGCGGCAGCCGGGCCGCCGCACCCCGCTGTGGCAGCAGCGGCAGCGCTCCGCGCAGTTGCTCGAGATCGCCAGCCGGTATCCGGCGTTCCCCATCGTGCTGGAGACGGTCCGGGAGTGCCTGCGCGACGTGTTCGACGTGCCGGCCCTGACCGGGCTGCTGCGCGACATCGCCGCCCGCCGGATCCGGGTGGTCGAGGTAGACACGGCGACGCCGAGCCCGTTCGGCAAATCGCTGCTGTTCCGGTACATCGGGGCATTCATGTACGAGGGTGACGCGCCACTGGCCGAGCGCCGCGCGCAGGCCCTGTCGCTGGATCCGGCACTGCTGGCGGAACTGCTCGGCACCGACGGGCTGCGCGAGCTGCTCGATTCTTCTGTGGTCGCGGAGACCGAGCGTGACCTGCAGCACCTGTCGGAGGGCCGCCGCTGCCGTGACCTGGAGGGCGTGGCCGACCTGCTGCGCACCGCCGGGCCGCTGACCGCGGCGGAGGTTTCGTCGCGGTGTGTCGATGGTGCGGCCGCGGATGAGTGGCTTGCGGAACTGGCCGCCGCCCGGCGGGCCATCGAGGTGCGGGTCGCGGGGCAGCCGATGTGGGCCGCGATCGAGGACGCGGGCCGGCTGCGGGACGCACTCGGGGTGCCGCTGCCGCTGGGCGTGCCCGAGGCGTTCACCGAGCCGGTCGCCGACCCGCTCGGCGACCTGGTAGCCAGGTACGCGCGGACGCACGGCCCGTTCGCCACGGCCGCGGTAGCCGGGCGGTACGGGCTTGGCGTCGCGGTGATGACGCTGGCGCTGCGGCGGCTGGCGGCCGATGGCCACGTGGTGGAGGGCGAGTTCCTTTCGGCCGGGCAGGCGCCGCCAGCCGGTGGATCGCTAGCCGGGGGGTCGTCGGCCGGGGGGTCGTCGGCCGGGGGATCGCTGGCCCGCGGATCGCTGGCCCGCGGATCGCTGGCCGGGGCGGGCGGCGCCGAGTGGTGCGACGCCGAGGTGCTGCGGCTGCTGCGGCGGCGGTGCCTGGCCCGGCTGCGCAAGGAGGCGGAGCCGGTGCCACAGCAGGTGCTGGCCCGGTTCCTGCCTGCCTGGCACGGGATCAGCGGGCACGCAGGCGGTGCCGACCGCGGGCCGACC
>JASHYW010000646.1 GCA_030042885.1 Streptosporangiaceae bacterium
TGCCGCTCGGTCTCGAACAGCATCGCGTTGTCGATCGCGATGGCCACCCGGCTGGCGATCGCGCCGATGAGATCACGGTCCTGCGCCTCGTAGTGGCGCTCCTCGCGGTCGGTGAGCCTGGACAGGGCCAGGCTCATCACGCCGAGCAGCTCTCCCCTGGCGTAGAGGGGCGCGGCCACCACCGAGGTCAGCCCCGCCTCGCGGGCCGCGGCCAGGCTCTCCGCGCTCGGTGCCGGGTAGTGCTCGATCTCCAGGTCGGTGACCGCGATCGTGTCCAGGCGTGCCATCGCCTGCTGGCAGAAATGGCCCTCTGGATAGTGGATCTGCGCACCGGTCTGAGCCCACGTGCCAGGCGGCGGCACCCAGTTGCTGGCGTGCCGCTGCACCCGGCGGATGAGCTGCTCACCCTGGTAGAGGTCGATGAAGCAGTGATCGGCGAACTGCGGAACCAGCATCTCCGCCACGTGCTTCAGGGTGGTACTGATCTCCAGGGACCCGGCCAGCCGCTCGCCCACCCGCTCGAGCAGGGCAATCCTGTCCTGCTGCAGCTGGCCATCGCGCTTGCCGGCCTCGCGGGCCAGGATCACTATCCCCTCGATGTCGCCCCCGCGATGGCGCAGCGGCACGGCCAGGGCCCGGATGAGCGCGCGTGATCCGTCACCGCGGGTGCTCTCGAACGTCCCCTCCCAGGACCGGCCCCGCAGCACCTGCGCGGCGAGATCTTCCATCTTGCGCTGGTCGTCATCGGTGAACAGGCCGACGGAAAGCACCGGGCAGCCAGCCAGCCGTGATATGTCGCCGGAAATGCGGAAAAGCCGCCCTGCGTACTCGTTCAGGTACTTCAGATTGCTGAACCGGTCGGCGACAAGGACACCTATATCGGCCCGGCCGAGGACCATGCCCGCGGGGAGATACGCGCCGGGCGCGCCATCTCCGGTCATGCCCGCGCTCCCGCCCCGGCCGCGTCGCCGAGATACATGGTCACGCTCCGGCTGCCGGCTGATAACGGCTGGATATGGACACGAATATGTGCGCGGCGACCGGGCCGGGGAGTTCCGTCCAGCTGGCGTCCGCCGAGTCGCCTGCCCTCACGCGCACACCGTCGTCGCCCGACATGAGTATCACCTCGCGTCCGGGTTGTATCCCGAAGCGCTTGAGTTTAAGCATCAGGACGCCATCGCTTTGAATGTGCTCGCCAATTCGCCGTATTACCACCCGCGCGGCGTCCCCGGATGCGACTTTCGTCATCGCCTCACCGGTCTCGTTCATGGCCGCGCGGACCTGCTCGGCCGCCGCTTCGGGGAGCCCGAGTTCGGCCAGGCCGGGAATGAGATTGCCGTGCGGGCAGCGAACCGGGTTGCCGAGCAGCTCGAGCAGGCGACGTTCCACGTTTTCCGAGATCACGTGTTCCCAGCGGCACGCCTCGATGTGAACCTCCTCCCACGGCAGCTTGATCACCCCGACCAGCAGGCATTCGGCCAGCCGGTGCTTGCGCATCACCCTGGTGGCGAGCGTCCGGCCGACCTCGCTCAGCGCGAGCTGCCGGTCGCCGAGCACGTGCAGCAGGCCGTCCCGCTCCATCCTGGCCACCGTCTGGCTGACCGTCGGCCCGCTCTGCCCCAGACGCTCGGCGATGCGGGCCCGCAGCGGGGTGATTCCCTCCTCCTCCAGCTCGAAGATGGTACGGAGGTACATCTCCGTGGTGTCAATGAGCCCCTGGGCTGTCAACTCCTCATCCTCCTGCTGTGATGCTATGCCGGAGAGAAGGCCTACGGGGAAAGGCGCTCGACGATCCAGCCGTCGCCCTGGCGCCGGTAACGCAGCCGGTCGTGCAGACGGTATGCGCCCGCCTGCCAGAATTCGACGGTTTCCGGGACGAGTACATACCCGCCCCAGAAGTCGGGCATTGGCACGCTCGCCGGCGGCGGCCAGCGCCGCTCAAGCTCGGCCACCCGGCGGTCGAGCTCCGCACGGGAGCCGATGACCTGCGACTGCCTGCTGGCCCACGCTCCGATCTGCGATTGACGCGGCCTGGAGAAGAAGTACGGCGCGCTGCTGGCCTGCGACATCATGCGCACGGCGCCTTCGGCGGTCACCTGACGGCCCATCGCGTGCCAGGGGAACACGACACACGCCCACGGATTCGCGGCAAGGTCCCGGCCCTTGCGCGAGGTCCGGTTGGTGTAGAAGGTGAAGCCCGCCTGGCCGTGCGCCTTGAGCAGCACGGTACGGGCCCGCGGACGGCCCTGCTCGGACGTGGTCGCGAGCACCATCGCGGTCGGCTCCGGCAGGCCGCGCGCCTGGGCCTGCGACATCCACAGGGCGAACTGCGTCATGGGGTCAGCGGCCATCGTGGCCTCGGACAAGGTCGCCGGATCCGGATCATGTCCGCCCTGCGACCAGGCCACCGAATCGGGATCGCGCCGCGTCGTGTCCATGGGTAATGATCCTCACATCTGTTCCGGCTATCGCAACCCAGATCAGGACGGTTGAATGGTAGGGCTGGAATCATGCCCGGCGTCCCCATCGCGGCTCTTCGGGGCTCTTCAGGGTCTGGGGCTCCGGCCCAGCGCATTGGGGTGAGGTGCCCTCTGACACCCATGAGGGAGAAGAGAGGAAACACCGATGTCGGATTTCAAGCCGGGACTCGAAGGGGTCATCGCCTTCGAGACCGAAATCGCCGAGCCAGGCAAAGAGGGCAGTGCGCTCCGGTACCGGGGAGTCGACATCGAGGAACTCGTGGGCCATGTCTCTTTCGGCCATGTCTGGGGCCTTCTCGTCGACAATGCCTTTGCGCCCGGGCTGCCGCCGGCCGAGCCTTATCCGATCCCGGTCCATTCCGGTGACATCCGCGTCGACGTGCAGAGCGCCCTGGCCATGCTGGCACCCGCCTGGGGTCTGCGGCCGCTCCTCGATATCAGCGACGAGCAGGCCCGCGAGGATCTCGCCCGCGCGTCGGTCATGGCCCTGTCCTTCGTGGCCCAGGCGGCCCGCGGGCTCGGGCTGCCGATGGTGCCGCAGCGCCGGGTGGACGAGGCGGCCACCATCACCGAGCGGTTCATGATCCGCTGGCGCGGGGACCCCGATCCGCGGCACGTCAGGGCGGTCGACTCCTACTGGACGTCGGCGGCCGAGCACGGCATGAACGCGTCTACCTTCACCGCGCGGGTCATCGCCTCGACCGGGGCCGACGTGGCCGCCGCGCTGTCCGGGGCGGTCGGCGCCATGTCCGGGCCGCTGCACGGCGGCGCCCCGGCCCGGGTCCTGGGCATGATCGAGGAGGTCGAGCGGACCGGGGACGCCGGGCAGTACGTCCGGTCGGCCTTCGACCGGGGCGAGCGGCTGATGGGCTTCGGGCACCGGGTCTACCGGGCCGAGGACCCCCGCGCCCGGGTGCTCCGCCGCACGGCCAAGGAACTCGGCGCGCCGCGGTACGAGGTGGCGCTGGCCCTGGAGAGCGCGGCGCTGGCCGAACTGCGGGCCCGCCGGCCGGACCGGGTGCTTGAGACCAACGTGGAATTCTGGGCCGCCATCGTGCTGGACTTCGCGGAAGTCCCGGCGCACATGTTCACCTCCATGTTCACCTGCGCCCGGACCGCGGGCTGGGCCGCCCACATCCTCGAGCAGAAGCAGACGGGCCGGCTGGTCAGGCCGGCCGCGCGGTACACCGGCCCGGCGTCGCGGCCCGTCCGCGACGTGCCCGGCGCGGCCGAGGTGCTCGACCGGCATGAAGGGGGAATGAGGGGGACGGCGAGGTGAGTGGGGGGCTGGGCCCGGCGTGCCGCCGGTAAGCTCCAGTATGAGCGAGCTGAAGGGGCGCGGCGCCGCCTGGACTGAGGAGCGAGGAACGAGCGACGAGGGAAGGCGGGGCCTGAAGGCGCCCCGGAGGCGAGCGGGGAAGCAGAGCCGGTGAGCAATCTGGTGATCCCGGCGGAGCTCAAGCCGAAGGATGGCCGGTTCGGCAGCGGTCCCGCCAAGATCCGCCCGGAGCAGCTGGCCGCGCTGGCCGGCCCGGGAGCCGCCTACCTCGGCACGTCTCACCGCCAGCCACCGGTCCGGTCGCTGGTCCACCGGATCCGCACCGGGCTGGCCGACCTGTTCAGCCTGCCCGGCGATTACACGGTCGTGCTCGGCAACGGGGGCACCAGCGCGTTCTGGGACGCGGCCACGTTTGGCCTGATCCGCCGGCATCCCCAGCACCTGAGCTTCGGGGAGTTCTCGGCCAGGTTCGCCGCCATCACCGCACGGGCCCCCTGGCTGTCGGCGCCGACCGTGATGGAGTCCGCGCCCGGCACGCATCCGGCGCCCCGCCCAGAGCCCGGGACGGACGCCTACGCGCTGACCCACAACGAGACCTCGACCGGCGTGGCGATGCCGGTGCGCCGGGTGCCTGGCGCCGATCCGGGGTCGCTGATGCTGGTCGACGCGACCAGCGCCGCGGGCGGGCTGGAGGTGGATGCCGGCCAGTTCGACGTCTACTATTTCGCCCCGCAGAAGGGCCTGGGCTCTGACGGCGGGCTGTGGATCGCCCTGATGTCCCCGTCGGCCACCGAGCGGGTGCACGAGATCGCCGCGAGCGGGCGGTACATCCCCGACTTCCTGTCGCTGCGGATCGCGCTGGAGAACTCGGCCAGGGACCAGACGTACAACACCCCGGCGGTGGCCACCTTGTTCCTGCTGGCCGACCAGATCGACTGGCTGCTCAGCCAGGGCGGCCTGCCGTGGGCCACCGCCCGCACCGCGCGATCGGCTGCCATACTGTATTCCTGGGCGGAGAAGGCGGCTTACGCGCACCCGTTCGTCGCCGACCCCGCGCAGCGCTCGCAGGTGGTCGGCACCATCGACATGGCCGGGGGGCTGTCGGCCGACGCCATCGCGGCATCGTTGCGGGCGAACGGCATCGTCGACACGGAGTCCTATCGGAAGCTAGGCCGCAACCAGCTGCGCATCGGCATGTTCCCCGCGGTCGATCCGGCGGACGTGGAAGCGCTCACCGCCTGCATCGA
>JASHYW010000647.1 GCA_030042885.1 Streptosporangiaceae bacterium
CTGCGGCCGGTGATCTTGCCCAAGGGCACCGGCCTGCTCGTTGATATCGGATCCGAGCAAGACGGTAATTCCGAACGGCCCGTGGTGGCTCTCCGCGCGGACCTCGACGCGCTGCCCCTGGCCGACGAGAAGGACGTCCCCTACCGCTCGACCGTGCCGAACGCCTGCCACGCCTGCGGCCACGACGTGCACACCACCGTGCTGCTTGGCGCCGGCCTGTACCTGGCCGAGCAGGCCGCGGCGGGGTTGCTGCCCGGCCGGGTCCGGCTCGTTTTCCAGCCCGCCGAGGAGGCCGCGACCGGCGCGCTGGACGTGCTCGCGGCGGGCGGCATCGCCGCGGTCGGCCGGATCTTCGCCCTGCACTGCGATCCCCGGCTGGATGCCGGGCAGCTCGGCGTGCGCTCCGGCCCGATCACGGCCGCGTGTGACCGGATCCAGGTGCGTGTGGCCGGGCCTGGCGGCCACACCGCCCGGCCGCACCTGACCGTCGACCTGGTCTACGCGCTCGGCAAGATCATCACCGAGGTGCCCGCGGCGCTGTCCCGGCGGGTCGACCCACGGTCCAGCCTCAGCCTGGTCTGGGGCCGGGTCAGCGCCGGTACCGTGGCCAACGCGATCCCCGACGAAGGGATCGTCGAGGGCACCGTCCGCTGCCTGGACGACGAGGCCTGGCACAGCGCGCCCGACCTGCTTAAGGGGCTGATCGACTCGGTGGCGTCCGGGTACGGGGTCCATGCCGAGCTCACCTACCGGCGCTTCGTGCCGCCCACGGTCAACGACCAGGCCAGCGCGGCCATGATCTCCGCCGCGGCGCTCGGCGTGCTCGGCGCGGGATCGGTGGTGCACACTCCGCAGAGCCTGGGCGGCGAGGACTTCGCCTGGTACCTGGAGTCCATCCCCGGTGCGCTGGCCCGGCTGGGCACCCGGGTGCCGGGTTCGGCCGGCTCGCTCGACATCCACCAGCCCACGTTCGACGTTGACGAGCGGGCCATCGGCGTCGGGATCCGGGTGATGGCGGCCACGGCGATCAACGCGCTCTGGGACGACAGCGCGATCGTCGCCCAGCCCCTGCCCGGCGTCACCGGCGTCTGATTCTCTGCCGTCCCGTTCTCTGCTGTCCCGCTCGCCTCCGGGCCCCACCCGCCTCCCCATCCCCCTTCACTGCGCCTCCGTCCTTCCTCGCTCCCCCCGCCTCTCCTTCCCTCTTCACTGCTTGTCAGTCCAGTCGGCGCCGGCGCCTTTCGGCTCGCGGGGAGCCCAGGCAACGCCGCGGCCCTTTGGCTCGCGGGGGTTACGCTGGATGCGTGGGAACCGTGCCAGCGGGGCGGGGGAAAGGCGCCGACGCCGCCGGCGGGCCACAGACATTCCGCTCGCCGACCGCGGTGGTCGTCTGGTGGGTCTGGCTGCTGTTCGCCGTGGCCAACCTGATCGACCTGGCCATCCAGGGGCGAGATTACGCATCGCTGGTCGCGGCGGCCATCTTGCTGCTGGCCACCGGCGGGGCCTACGTGACCGCGCAGCGCCCCAGGATCATCGCCGACGATGCCGGGATCACGATCAGGAACCCGCTGCGTGACCATCACATCGGCTGGGCCGGCGTGACCCGGGTCGACCTGACCGACCTGCTCCGCGTGCACTGCGCCCCGAGCCACCCGGGCCGGCCGGGCAAGGTCATCAGCTCCTGGGCCGTGCATTACTCGCGGCGCCGCAAGCTCGTCGCCGAGACCAGGGCGCGCCGGGCCGCCTCCCGGGTGGGCTCCCGCCGCTGGTCGCTCGGCCTGCCCCATGACGGCAGCCGCGGCACCGGGACCGCCGCGACCAGCCCGGACGTCTCACCATCCGAGGCTGAGGCCGAGAGGATCGTACGCCTGCTCAGCGAACGCGCGACCGCTGCCCGCGCCGAGGCGGTGTGGGCCGAGGAGACGGTGCCGATCGCGGGCGCCGGGCGGGAAGCCGGTCAGATCGCCGGGACCGCCCACGCCGCGCAGGCCGCGCAGGCCGCCGGGGCCGCGCCGGCCGGACAGCCCGCCGGATCCGGGCCAGCGGTCCCGGCCGAGGCCGCCAGCCCGACCGAGGTGGATCTGGGCGGCACCGGCTGGCTCGAGCCGCTGACCAGCACCTGGAGCTGGCCGGCCATCGCCGCGCTGCTCATTCCCGCGCTGATCCTGCTGGTGGTCTCCCTCATCTGAGCCCCCACGGCCAGCGAGCAGCCACGGCCAGCGAGCAGCCGCGGTCGGCGAGCAGCCGCGGCCGGCGAGCGGTTACGTGCAGGGCGGCTCTTGCCCGGTGCTCGACTCGCCCAGCTTGGCGCAGGGCAGGGCGCGCAGCGCCGCCACGTAGTCGGCCGGGGCGCCCGCCTTCTCCGCGGCGTCGGCCAGGATGCCGATGTTCCTGGCCGAGGGCAGCCCGCCCTCGTAGAAGTTGAGCACGTACAGCCAGGCCAGCACGTCGCCGTCCAGGGTCTGCACCCGGACCTTGGCCTTGCGGTAGTAGCCGAGGGTGGCGCCGTCCCAGTTGTCGAGTTCCTTCTCGTCGGTCTCGAACATTTCGTAGAGCACGACGAACACCCGGCGGCCGAGCTCCTCGACCACGGTCGCGAGCGCCCCGTCCCAGCCGATGTCCTCGCCGCCGAAGGTCAGCCGCCACCCCTCGAGCCAGCCGGTCCCTCGCTGCGGTGAGTGCGGGCAGCGCACGAGCATCTGCTCGGGATCCATGTTGCTGCCGTAGGCCGCATACAGTGCCACGGGGGCAAGCGTACGGCGTCCCGGCCCGGTAGGCCGCGCAATGCCTTCCCCCGGCACATGACTGCGACCCGCTCGGCGTCTTTGAAGGAGTTCGCGTTATGCAATGAACCCGCTGCGGCTGCTGTCCGTGCCCCTGCACCGTGCTCCTGGGATGCTCGCATTATCCAGGTTCCCTCTGCGGTTTCTCGCCGTAGCCCGGCACCGGCCGCTCGCACGGGCCCAAAGGCCCGTGCTCGCTGGGCCGGTCCTGGATAACGCTCCTGGGCCGCTCGCGCAGGCCTGAGCCTGCGCTCGCTGGGGCGGTTTTGCATAACGCTCACGGGGAGAATTACCAATCGTGACCTTGCCACGGCAGAAAATCGTGATCCTGGGCGGCGGGCCGGGCGGGTACGAAGCCGCCCTCGTGGCGGCCCAGCTCGGCGCCGACGTCACCGTGGTCGATTCCGACGGGCTTGGCGGGGCCTGCGTGCTCACCGACTGCGTGCCGTCCAAGACGCTGATCGAGACCTCCAACGCGATGACGCTGGTCAACCGCTCCGCCGGGCTCGGCATCGCCACCG
>JASHYW010000648.1 GCA_030042885.1 Streptosporangiaceae bacterium
ATCGTCGCCTACGACGGCGAAGTAGCCGACGAGGACCTGATCGCCGAGGAAGACGTCGTGGTCACGATCACCTACGGCGGGTACGCCAAGCGCACCAAGACCGACCTGTACCGTGCGCAGCGGCGCGGCGGCAAGGGGGTCCGGGGCGCGCAGCTGCGCACCGACGACATCGTGGATCACTTCTTCATCACCACGACTCACCACTGGATCTTGTTCTTCACCAACAAGGGCCGGGTCTACCGGGCCAAGGCCTACGAGCTGCCCGACGCTGGCCGCGACGCCCGCGGCCAGCACGTCGCCAACCTGCTTGCCTTCCAGCCGGACGAGCGGATCGCCGAGGTGCTCGCGCTGCGCGACTACCAGGTGGCCCCCTACCTGGTGCTGGCTACCCGTTCCGGCCTGGTGAAGAAGTCCAGGCTGACCGACTTCGACTCGCCGCGGTCCGGCGGCATCATCGCGATCAACCTGCGCGAGGACGACGAGGTCATCGCGGCCCGGCTGGTCTCGCCCGCCGAGGACCTGCTGCTGGTGAGCAAGGGCGCGCAGGCCATCAGGTTCCACGCTGACGACGAGTCGCTGCGCCCGATGGGCCGGGCCACCTCGGGCGTCATCGGGATGCGCTTCAACGAAGGCGACGAGCTGCTGGGCATGTACGTGGTCAGGAACGGCGGCGACGTGCTGGTGGCCACCGGCGGCGGGTACGCCAAGCGCACGCCCGCCGACGCCTACCCGGTGCAGGGCCGCGGCGGCCGCGGCGTCGTCACGGCCAAGATCACCGAAGCCCGCGGCGAGCTGGTCGGCGCGCTGATGGTGCAGGCCGGCGACGAGATTTTCGCCATCACCTCCGCGGGCGGGGTGATCAGGACCAGCGCGAGCGAGGTGAAGCAGTCGGGCAGGCAGACCATGGGGGTCCGGCTGATGAACCTCGCGGCCGGGGATAGCGTCGTGGCCCTGGCCCGCAATGCGGAGTCGATGGCCGAGGGTGATCCTGAATCCGCAGACGAGGAGGGTGACCAGGGAAATCCTGAAGGTGAAGCGGACTAAGCTGACAGCAACTATTCAGCTTGCGAAAGCGTCCCTGGAGTGTGACGCGGTCGCGCAAGTTTGCCACAAATCCGTCTTCTTCGCACGGGAGTCAAATGGGCGTCCGGTCCGGGAGATACCCTCGTGAGGGTCAGATCATAGGAGGACGACTTGGACAGGCTCACGAACACGCCCGACGGCTCAGGTGGAGCCTTCCCCACGGTCATGGCCTCATGGCAGGACGACGACCTCACGGCTGACCACGACCAGGACACCCGCCCGGCCGGCGCGATGGCGGCACCGCCCGGGCAGACGCCCACGGCGCCGGCCGCGATGCCCGCTGCGGCGGGCAAGGACTCTTCGGCCAACGGCGGACCGGCCGCTGAGGACAACTGGCATGCCGCCTTGTCCGGCGCGGACCTGTCCGCCGAGGCCACCCTGGCCCCGCCCGCTGACAGCATCGGGTCACCGCGTGACTCGTCGGCGGGCCATGCGCCGGCCGCCGGGGCGCCGGTCCCGGCCGGGCAGGACACCGCATCGCCGATCGACCGGGCCGCGTTCCGTGCGGCGTCCGTCACCGAACCGGCTGCCGAGGCCCCGTTGCCCACCGTCCCGGCTCGCCCGGAGCCATCGCCCGCGGCGGTTTCCGTGGCCGCGTTCGCCTGGGAGCCGCCCGACCCTCCGCCCACTTCGCCGTCATCCCCGGCCCGGAACTACCTGCGCTCGAGCGGCAACGCGACCGCCACCCCCGAGCCGGCCGCCACGCCCAGGCCGACGGCAACGGCGCCCGTCCAGGCCGCGGCGCCGGCCCGGAGCGCGTCGCGGAAGAAGGCCGGGCAGCGCCTGGTGCGGCAGGCGCACCTGACCGTGGCGCGGGTAGAGCCCTGGTCGGTGATGAAGTTCAGCTTCGTGATGTCCCTCGTCGCGTTCGTCATCTTGTTCGTCGCCGTGACCGTGCTCTACGGCACGCTGTCAGCGCTTGGCGTGTTCGAATCACTCCAGCGGGTCGTGACGAGCGTGACGTCCAGCCAGAATTCGGCCGGAGTGAACGCGGCCAGATGGTTCTCCGCCTCCCGGGTGCTCGGCTACACCGGCCTGCTGGGCTCGTTCGACATTGTGCTGATCACGGCGATCGCGACTCTCGGCGCGGTGATCTACAACCTGACGTCGCGGCTGATAGGAGGCGTGGAGGTCACCCTCCGCGAGACGGAATGACCCGCAAAGGGGCTGGTCGGCACGGCGTCACGGCCCAACCCGCAGGCCTGGTGCGGTAGGATGATGCCTGCTCTTGTTTCCGCAGGTCATGGGGTTATAGCTCAGTCGGTTAGAGCGCGTCCCTGATAAGGACGAGGCCCGTGGTTCAAGTCCACGTAACCCCACGAGACGGTCGGCGCCCTACGGGCATCTTCGCCGCAGCCCGCAGTGGTGGTCCGCGGGGGACGACCCCCCGGAACCCCGGTGCCGGGCTTGGCCCGGCGGACGGTGAGCGCGCCGTACGCTGGTGGGAGTCCCGGTGGGTTGAACGGCTTGCTAAGCTGCCGTACACCTGCGGGGGCTGATCGGCTCCCGTAAGGCTCGGGATGTCGTCGAGGTGGAGGGTTCCTCGCTGTGAAGAAGATATTCCTGGTGCTCGTGCTCGTGCTCGGCGCGTTCGCAATCTGGCGGAAGGTCCAGTCCGACCGTGCCGAACTCGACTTGTGGACCGAGGCCACGACGGCCGACGAGGACTGATCCGCACTGCCGGCGGCGATGTCCGGCAGTGCGCGGATGAGCCGCCCGGTGCTAGGAGGCGAGCGGTGAGCGATACTTCTCCCGTATCGCTGGTCTGCTGTGACGTGGTCGGAGCCGCAGCCGTAGACGGCAGCGTGCTCGAGCGGGCGTTCGCCGAGGCGATCGCCACTCAGGGCGTGGTGGCGGGGACCGCTGCCTACGTCAGGTCCATGGTGCAGTTCGACCGGACCCGCGGCTGGTCCCCGGCCGACGTCATGCACAGCCTGTTCCCCGGGGACGAGATCCGGGCCCAGGCCGCGAGCCTAGCCTTCGAGCGATCATTCCATGCCGCCGTGGACCGGTTCGGCGCCCTCCCGCTGCCCGGCGCGAACGAGGCGATGGACAAGCTCGCCGCGGCCGGGACCAGGCTGTGCCTGCTGTCCTGCCTCTCCAGGCCCGCGCTCAGCCTGATCGTGGAACGCCTCGGCTGGTGGCAGCGGGCTGACCTGCTGCTGTGCGCAGACGACGTGACCAGGGGCTTCCCCTGTCCCGATCTGGTCCTCACCGCGATACTGCGGCTCGGCATCGGCGACGTGCGGGACGTGGCCGTCGTCACGGCGAGCGAGAGCGGAGTGCTGTCCGCGCGCCGGGCCGGGGCCCGGCTCGTAGTCGGCATGCTGAGCGGCATTCACGACGCGGCCAGGCTCCGCCGGGCCGGAGCCACCCACCTGCTGGCCGACATCGGCGACCTGCCGGACCTGGTGGCAGCGAACGGCGAGATCCCCGCCACGCCCGCTCACCGCGAGTGACTGAGAACCAGCCAGCACGTGGCAGACTGTGAAGCATGCCTGAACTGCCGGAAGTGGAGTCGCTGGCCGCCTTCCTGCAGGCTCATGCGACCGGCCACACCGTCGCACGGGCCGATGCGGCCTCGTTCTCGGTGCTCAAGACGTTCGACCCGCCGCTGACCAGCCTGACTGGTCAGGTCATAACCGGGGTCGGCAGGCACGGCAAGTTTCTGGACATCTCCACCGACCAGGGCCTGCACCTGATCATTCACCTGGCCCGGGCCGGCTGGCTGCGCTGGCGTGAGGACCTGCCCTCGGCCCCGCCGAAGCCCGGCAAGAGCCCGCTGGCCTTCCGGCTGGCGCTGGATGACGGCTCCGGCTTCGACCTGACCGAGCAGGGCACGCACAAGCGCCTCGCGGTCTACCTGGTCCGTGACCCCGCGGACGTGCCGGGGGTCGCCACGCTCGGGCCCGATCCGCTGGCCGCCGACTTCACCGCGGACACCCTGGCCAGCCTGCTGTCCGGCCGCAGGATGCAGGTCAAGGGCGTGCTGCGCGATCAGCGAATCATCGCGGGCATCGGCAATGCCTACTCCGACGAGGTGCTGCACGCGGCCAAAATGTCCCCCTTCAAGATCGCCGCCAGCATGACGCCTGACGACGTGGCCGTCCTGTTCGACGCGATCAGGACCACGCTCGCCGAGGCGGTCGAGCGCTCGGCGGGCCTGGCCGCCGCCGACCTGAAGGGCGAGAAGAAGAGCGGCCTGCGCGTGCACGGCCGGGCAGGCCAGGCCTGCCCGGTGTGCGGCGACACCATCAGGGAGGTCTCCTTCGCCGACTCCGCGCTGCAGTACTGCCCCACCTGCCAGACCAACAGAAAGCCACTCGCCGACCGCCGCCTGTCCCGGTTGCTGAAATAACCCCCCGGGCCTCGTCCTTATAAGGGGAGCGCTCCGACCGGCGCACAGCAGGTAACCTTGGCGAAAGACATCTTGGGGCTATAGCTCAGCTGGAAGAGCGTCTGGTTTGCATCCAGAAGGCCAGGGGTTCGAGTCCCCTTAGCTCCACAGGTCAGAGCCGAATTGCGATCTTGAAGGCCCCAGAGGAGAGCCAGACCAAGAGCCAAGATTGGTGCTACTCTCCGGGCTATGGCGACTTCTGCGCGCCGTGGGCACGGCGAAGGTTCCGTCTACCGGGATGCGGCGAACGGCACCTGGGTTGGTGCTATCTCTCTCGGCTGACGCCCGGACGGGTCGCGGATACGCCGGAAGGTGACCGGGCAGACCAAGACCGAGGTTCGGGACAAGCTGTGCCATCGGTTTCGACGGGTGAGCCCCAAATCCATGACCGCCACTGTCACTTACGCGCACGACCGGACGCTTTCAGAGGCGCCAGCGGGAGCTCGTCGCGGTCTGCGCGCCGATGGCGTGGCGCCGCGGCTGGGTGGCTGACGG
>JASHYW010000649.1 GCA_030042885.1 Streptosporangiaceae bacterium
TGGCCGCCGCCTACGAATCGGCCGGGCGCTTCGGCGATGCCATCGCGGTGTTCGCCAGCGCGCTCGCCGACCGCGAAGATGCCTCCGGGCCCGAACACCCCGACACCATTGCGGCCCGTGGCCGGCTGGCCCACGCGTACGCCGGCGCCGGCTGCGCGGCCGAGGCGGTGGCGCTGTACGAGCTCACGGTCGCGGACGCGGGCCGGCAGCTCGGCCCGGGGAGCCCGGTCACGCTGACCGCGCGCGCCGGGCTGGCCGATGCCTGTCTGGCGGACGGCCGGGGCCAGGATGCGCTGGCCGCCTATCAGGCGCTCATCGCCGACTGCCAGCGGCTGCTCGGCGCGCGGCACCCGACCACGCTGGCCGCCCGGGACGGCCTGGCCGCCGCGCTGACGGCGACCGGGCAGAGCGGCCAGGCGGTCGCGCTCTACAAGAACCTGCTGGCGGACACCGAGGCGATGGCCGGGCGCGATCATCCCGACACCATCGCGGCGCGTGCACAGCTGGCCTCGGCATTCCGCCGCAGCGGGAAGCCCAAGGACGCGATCGCGCTGTACAAGCGGGTGCTGGCCGACCAGGAGCGGCTCGCCGGGGCCGATCATCCGGACACCATCGCGGCCCGCGCCGACCTGGCCGCCGCCTATCAGCAGGCGGGGCGGCTCGCCGACGCGGTCAGCCAGTACGCGCGCGCCCTGGCCGACAGCGAGCGCCACCTCGGCCCGGATCATCCCACGACCCAGACCATGCGCGGCCACCTCGCCGCGGCCGCGGCGGGCTGACCGAACCCGGCCGGACACTTATCAATTGATGAGATTCCGCGAGCTCGGCTCCGGCGTGAAAGGAAACGGTAAGAATCACCAGGACCGGCCCGTCGGCATTGATAACAGGTGCTCACAGCGGGCAGGCAGGGAACGGGCGGTTAAAAGCCGGCCAGACCGGCCAAGAACCCGATACGGCCACGCGCAAGCGGCTAGACTCAGCCAGCAGGAAGGTGACACGGACCGCGCCGGGACGGACACGGCTCGGCTTACCAGCTACATATCGTGACTTATCACGACATATGGTTAATGTGGTTCACGCCCCGAAGATCCCTAATATCATGCCGGATGGGCCTGGTGCGCCGCATGTGCGGGCTGGTGTCCACGCGTCCGCCTGACGCGGACTCCGAAGCAGGCAAGAGAGGCTGTCGAACGTGGTCGCGCAGCAACCTGAAACGACGACGCACTCAGGAATACTGCTGTCAGGGATCGTGCCGCCGCTCGCCGACACCTATTACACGCGCGCCGAAACCGGGCCGGACCTGGCCACCACCTTGTATCCGGGGGAGACCGTCGTGCTGGTGCACGGCGAGGAGACCGATTCGGCGCCCATGGCTCAGGGCGGCACAGGAAAGACGCAGCTCGCCGTGGAGTTCGCCCACGCCATGTGGAACGGCCGGCTGGTCGAGGTCCTGATCTGGGTGACCGCGACCAACTCCGAGTCGGTGATCACCGGCTTCGCCCAGGCGGCCAACACGGTGGACGCCAGCAATCCCGGCGAGGGCGCCGAGGTGTCCGCCGCCCGCTTCGTCTCCTGGCTGGCGCACACCAAGCGCCCGTGGGCGCTGGTCATCGACGACCTGGCCGACCTGGCCGACCTGGAGGGCCTGTGGCCGTCCGGCCCGTCCGGCCGGATCCTGATCACCACCAGGCTGCCGGCCGCGAGCTTCGAGAGCAAGGACATCCGGCTCATCCCGGTGTCCGGGCTGAGCCGGCGGGAGGCCCTGTCCTACCTCAGCTCCCGGCTCACCGACCATCCCGACCAGCGCATCGAGGCGCTGGACCTGGGCGAGGATCTCGACGGCCTGCCGCTCGCGCTGGCCCAGGCCACCGCGGTCATCAACGCCCGCCAGCTGGGCTGCCGCGACTACCGCTCGCTGCTGAGCGAGCGCCGCGGGCACATGACCGGCGTGGACGGCGCGTCGGCGTCGGTCCTGGCCACCTGGTCCCTCGCCGCCGAGTGCGCGCACGAGCTGCCGCCCGCCGGGCTGGGCTGGCCCACCCTCGTGCTGGCCGCGATGATGGACTACCACGGGATACCGGGCGCCGTGCTGACCAGCCCGGCCGCCTGCAGCTACATCGCCGGCCGCCCGAGCACCGCGGGAGGGGCGGATCAGAACATGGTGCGCGCCGCCATCAACAACCTGGCCGCGGTGGGCCTGGTCACCATCGACCCGGCCAGCCCGGTGCGCACCGTGCAGATGCACGCCAGCGTCCAGGCCGCCGTGCGCGCCTGGCTGCCGCAGACCGATCTGGAGCAGGTGGTGCTGGCCGTCGCGGACGCGCTGCTCGAGACATGGCCGGAAGGCGATAGCGGGCCGCAGCTCGATCAGGCGCTGCGGGACTGCACCGCCACGCTGCGGGCCAACGACAACGGGATGCTGTGGAAGACCGAGGCCCATCCGCTGCTGTTCCGCGCCGGGCTGTCCCTGGAGAACTCCAGGCTGGCCGAAGCCGCCATCGCGTACTGGCAGTCCACGCTGGCCACCAGCACCCGGCTGCTGGGGCCCGCGCACGCCAATTCCGTGGTGGCCAGGGACCGGCTGGCGGCGGCCTACGAGTCGGCCGGCCGCTCCTCCGAGGCCATCTCCGTCTTCCAGGCGGCGCTGGCGGACCGGGAGCGGAATCAGGGACCCGAGCACGCCGAGACCATCGCGGCCCGCGGCCACCTGGCCCACGCCTACCAGTCGGCCGGGCGCCCCGCCGACGCCGCCGCCCTGTACGAGCGGACGGTGGCCGACTCCGAGCGGCTGCTCGGCCCCAGCCATCCGGTCACGCTGGGCTCGCGGGCCAGCCTGGCGGACGCGCATCAGACGGCCGGGAAGCTCAACGAGGCCATTTCCGCCTACGAGCTGCTGCTCGCCGACGCCGAGCGGCAGCTCGGGGCGGGCCACCCTACGACGCTGGCCGCCCGCTCTAGCCTGGCGACTGCCTACGCGGCGGCCGGGCGGAACAGGGACGCGATCGACCAGTACGAGCGGGCGCTGAACGACCAGGAGCGGATGCACGGGCGTGATCACCCGGACGCCATCGCGGCCCGGGCCAGCCTGGCCTCGGCGTTCCGCGCCGCCGGGAAGATGAGGGACGCCATCGGGCAGTACGAGCGGGTGCTGGCCGACCGGGAGCGGGTCGAGGGCGCCGACCACCCGGACACCATCGCGGCCCGCGCCAACCTGGCCTACGCGTACCGCAGCGCGGGACGGCTGCGGGACGCGATCCCGCAGTACGAGCGCACGCTGGCCGACCGGGAACGGGTCCAGGGACGAGACCACAGGGACACGCTCACCGCGCGCTCCAACCTGGCCGCCTGCTATCAGCAGGCGCGCAGGCTGACCGACGACATCCCGCACTACGAGCGGGCGCTGGCCGACAGCGAGCGGATGCTCGGGGCCGGCGACATGGAGACGCTGACCACCCGCTGCAACCTGGCCTCGGCCTACTACACCGTGGGCCGGCTGTCCGACGTGGTTTTGGTCTTGCAGCGCGCCCTGACCGACTGCGAGCGTTACCTTGGACCCGATCATCACATGACCCAGACCGTCCGCGAGAACCTCGACGCCGCCACCCAGGCTTGACCCCGCCGAACCAAAGGTGTAGGGGGGTGGGGAGGCTAAAGGTGTATCGGGTGGGAGGTGGGCGGCCGCCGGGACGAGCAGGGCGAGCGAGAGGGAAGTAATGTACGACTTCGTCATTGTCGGCGGCGGGTCGGCAGG
>JASHYW010000650.1 GCA_030042885.1 Streptosporangiaceae bacterium
CTCGGAGAACTCCAGCGGTGACCGGTAGTGCGCCTGGACCAGGTAGTAGCGGAGCTCGGCGGGCCGCACCCGGGCCAGGACGTCGGTGACCAGCAGCGAGTTGCCCAGGGACTTGCTCATCTTCTCGCCGGCCAGCCCGAGCAGCCCGTTGTGCATCCAGTACCGCGCGAAGCCGTCCCCGGCCGCCCGGGACTGCGCGATCTCGTTCTCGTGGTGCGGGAAGATCAGGTCCATCCCGCCGCAGTGGATGTCGAACGACGGGCCGAGGTACTTGGTGGACATGGCCGAGCATTCCAGGTGCCAGCCTGGCCTGCCGGGTCCCCACGGGGTCTCCCAGCAGGGCTCGCCGGGCCTGGCCGCCTTCCATAGCGTGAAGTCCCGCGGATCGCGCTTGGCCGCCGTGTCATCGGCGTCCTCCGCGGGCCGCATCTGGTCCAGCCGCTGCCCGGACAGGGCGCCGTAGGCGTCGTAGGAGCGCACGTCGAAGTACACGTCCCCGGCGGCCGCGTAGGCGTGCCCGCCCTGGATCAGGCGGCGGATCAGGACGATCATCTCCGGTATGTGCCCGGTGGCGCGCGGCTCGATATCCGGCGGCCGGCACCCAACTACGGCGTAGGCCCAGCTGAACGCGCGCTGATTGCGCTCGGCGACGATCCAGGGGGCGACACCCTCGGCCCTGGCCGTGGCCAGGATCTTGTCCTCGATGTCGGTGACGTTCCGGCAGAAGGTCACCCGGTAGCCGCTGGCCTCCAGCCACCGGATCAGCACGTCGAAGCACACCGCCGACCTCAGGTGGCCGATGTGCGGCGGCGCCTGCACCGTGGCGCCGCACAGGTACACCGACGCCTCCCCCGGCGTGAGGGGCCTGAACTCGCGCACCGCGCGCGTGGCGGTGTCGTGAAGGTGCAGTGTCACGGTGTAAGGCTACGGGATAAGCCCCGCGCCCCGGCGGGGGCCGGGACAAGCAGGGCGGTGGCGATCGCGGCGATGCCCTCGCCCCGGCCGGTCAGGCCGACGCCGTCGGTGGTGGTGGCGGATACGCTGACCGGAGCTCCGGACAGCGCCTCGGCCATGACCTTCTCGGCCTCGGCGCGACGCGGCCCGATCTTCGGGCGGTTGGCTACCACCTGGACCGCGACGTTGCCGACGACAAACCCAGCCTCGCTGACCAGCCGGAACGTCTCGCGCAACAGGGAGACGCCGGATGCGCCCGCCCACCGCGGCCTGGACGTGCCGAAGTTCTGGCCCAGATCGCCGAGGCCCGCAGCGGACAGCAACGCGGTGCACACGGCATGGCAGGCCACGTCCCCGTCGGAATGACCGTCCAGGCCCTGCTCCCCCGGCCACAGCAGGCCAGCCAGATGCAGCTCACGCGAGGCAGTCAGCGGGTGAACATCGATTCCGACCCCGACCCGGGGTACCGGATCAGGCACGGCTCAGCTGACCCGGGTCCTAGTTGGCCAGGACCTCGTCGAGCAGGGCCTCGGCCTTGTCCTCGTTGGTCTTCTCGGCCAGCGCGAGTTCGCTCACCAGGATCTGCCGCGCCTTCGCGAGCATGCGCTTCACGCCCGCGGACAGGCCACGCTCCCTGTCCCGCCGCCATAGGTCCCTGACCACTTCGGCCACCTTGTTCACGTCACCCGAAGCGAGCTTCTCCAGGTTGGCCTTGTACCGCCTGGACCAGTTGGTCGGCTCCTCGGTGTGCGGCGCCCGGAGCACTTCGAACACCCGCTCAAGCCCCTCGGCGCCTACCACATCCCGAACGCCCACCAGCTCGGCATTATCCGCAGGCACCCGTACGGTCAGGTCACCCTTGTCGACCTTAAGGACCAGATAGGTCTTGTCCTCGCCCTTCATGGTGCGAGTCTCGACCGCTTCGATGCGAGCAGCCCCGTGGTGGGGATAGACGACGGTATCGCCGACGTTGAAAGACATGTGGCAAGTACCCCTTCCGCTGGAGGCCAGCTTACCACGTCGGGCGGTGCCGATAAAACGTCCTTGACGGCAAATAGGCAGGTCAGTAAGCCAATTACCGGCCCGTGCCCACACGGTCCAGGTGGCGGTGCCAGGCCTGGCACCGCCACTGGAGGACTCTGCAGTTAATCACAGTCTACCTGAGAGACTGCTGAGAGCCGGGCAGGTTACCAACTGACGTCGCGCGGCGGCCCCAGTCCCGCGCAGTCCGGCGGCCGCGGATAATGGATACCCAAGGGTCAGATTCGCGCCGGAGGTGACGGGTGAGTCCTGGCGGCGGAGCAGGGTGGGACGAGTCTCCGCTCGACATCCAGATCCCGGATGACGCGCGGGAACTCGACCGCGACGTGCTCGCCTACCACCGGGAGCTGCGGGCCAGGCGGCGCCGCAGCCGGCTGCGGCGGCTCACGTCACCCTTCGCCCGGCAGAGCACGGTCATGCCGCTGCTGGCCAGCATTCTCGCGGTCTGCCTGGTGGCCGGCGCCATGCTCTCTGTGGCCACGTTCAGCCCGCAGATGGCGCCCGCCGAGCACCACCACCAGCCGACCGTGGCGGCCTCCAGCCCTCAGCCGTCCTCGCAGCGGCCCAGCGCCGGGAGCCCCTCACCGGCCAGCGGCTCCGCCCGGGCCCGGCCGTCAGCCTCGACCGGAACGGATCAGGGGTCCAGCCCGCCGGCCCGGTCGAACCCGTCGAGCAGGGCCCGTCACACGCCCCCGGCCCCTTGAACCCGGAGGCCCGTGAGGTCCGCACCACCCCGCGTCACCCGGCGGCCCTGCGACCGCTACGATTTCTTCGTCCTGACAGGAGCAGACCGAGGAGGCCGGTAAGGTGACGCGCTGGACCCGCCGCCTGCTGCTGGGCGCGATAGCCCTGCTGGTCCCGGCGCTGGCCGGCTGCGAGGCCGGCCTCAACGCGCCCACGCTGGAGTTCCACCCGGCCTCCAACGGGACCAGCACCGTCGTCAACGGCATCACGGTCGATGACGCGTTCGTGCTCGGGCCCGCCATCGGCTCCTCGCTGCCCGTCGGCGGACAGGCCGGGGTGTTCCTCTCCCTGACCGCGCAGCACGGCGACCGGCTGGAGTCGGCCGCCGCGCCAGGGGCCGCGAGCTCGGTGACGCTCATCAACGGGCCGGTCACCCTGACCCCCGGGACGGTGGCGGACATGAGCGGCCCCGCGCCGCAGATCGTGCTCAACGGCCTGACCAGCCCGCTGAGCGGCGGGGAGACGGTCCAGCTGGTGCTCACCTTCACCACCGTCGGGGCGGTGTCGCTCCTGGTGCCGGTCGAACCGGCCGCCTACGACTACACGACCTACTCGCCGCCGCCCACCCCCACGGTGAGCGGATCGCACAAGGCCAAGGCCAAGGCCCATCCCATGATCCCGGCCGGCTCGTCCGCCAGCCCCACGACCGCGCCCTAGGTCAGCGGTACTCCCGCCACGGTCCGTTCCGTGGGAAGATCTTTGAATTACTCCGAACGGGCCGTGGCTCGA
>JASHYW010000651.1 GCA_030042885.1 Streptosporangiaceae bacterium
CAGCTTGGGCGCCCCCGCGTCCTCGGGGGTCGCACCGCCCGGTCCGGTCATCTCGTGTTCGTCAGCCATGACACCATTGTCGGCCACGACGTTCACCAGGCGGGCACCGTTACCGCCGGGCTTTAAGAAAGGCCATCACCTGGCTGGCCGCAGTGCGGGCTGTCGCGACACAGGCCGGTATGCCCACCCCGTCGTAGGCCGCGCCGCAGACCGCCAGGCCGGGCTGGGACGCGACCGCCGCGCGGATCCTCGCCACCCGGTCCAGATGCCCCACCGTGTACTGGGGCAGCGCACCGCCCCAGCGGGTCACCCGGCTGGCCGCCGGCGTGCCGCGGACCCCGGTCGCCGCCGCGAACTCGGCCGCGGCCAGCGCGACGAGATCATCATCGGCGCGCTGCAGCACGGCCTCCTCGCCGATGCGGCCGACCGAGCACCGCACGATCTCCAGCGGCTCGGCGCCACACGCCGTCGCATCGGCCAGGTGCGGCCACTTGACCGTGGAGAACGTGACGGCCTTGACGGCCCGCACGTCCACGGCCGGGACCAGGTACCCGCTCCACCCGAGGGCAGCCAGGCCGGCGCCGGGGAAGGCGGACCGCGGGTACGCCAGCGTGACGATCGCCATGCTCGCGTAGCTGATCTCGGCGAACCCCGTGATGGCGGCCGACGCGCCCGGCACTCCGGCCAGCAGCCGGCCGGCCGGCCGCGCCGGGACGGCGAGGATCACCGCGTCGGCCTCCAGGCGTTCGCCGACGGCCGCAGATCCGACGGTGAGCTGCCAGGCCCGTCCGCCGGCCGGTCCGGGTGACAGCTCGCGAGCCATCGAGGACGTCCGGATCTCCGCGCCCGATGCCTTGGCCAGGAAGGGGGGCAGCACCCCCAGCCCCCCGGCGAGCGTGGTGAACACCGATCCGCCCGACCGCGTGCCCGCGGCGGGCGCGTCCTGCTGGTCGCGAGCCGGGGCCGGCAGCAGCGAGCGCGCCGCCTCGGCCAGCGACCGGTACCGTCGCGACGCGGCCGACAGCGCCGGCAGCGTCGCGTCAAAAGACAAGTCGGCGGAACGGCCCGCGTAGACCCCGCCGAGCAGCGGGTCGACCAGCCGGTCGACGACCTCCGTGCCGAACCGTGCTCCGACGTACCCCGCGACAGGCACGTCACCGTCCCGAGCCGTCGGCGGCAGCACAAGATCCTGACGGGCCCGGGCGACCCCTTCGCCGGTCAGCACTCCGGACTTGGCCAGTTCGGCCAGGTCGGACGGCACGCCCATGAACTGCCGCCGGGGCAGCGGCCGCAGCGCGCCAAGGGTCCAGATCGCGGATGACGTGGTCCCCGGCTCGACCCGCTCACCGCCGAGCCCGGCCTGGGCGATCAGCCCGGTTCCCTCCGGCCGCATGACGAGCAGTGCCTCGGCTCCCTCGTCGACGGCGACGCCAGCGATCTCGGACACCGACAGCTTGCCGCCCAGCTGCGGCGAGCCCTCCAGCACGGTGACCCGCACCGCCTCCTCCCTGAGGAAGAAGGCCGCCGCCAGCCCGGCGATCCCGCCGCCCACGATCACCACGTGGGGCCGTGCGTTCGTAGCGTCCATGCCTCCAGCCTGGCAGAGGTCGGCCCGTGAGGCGTACCGAGGGCGTTGACGGCCGGACGGCCGGCCGTGGCCGGGGTGCAGCCGTGCCGGTGCGCGGCTTCGCCGGAGAACTAGCAGGGAAGCGGGAGCCCTCAGGCCCGGGCCGTCTCGGGTCCCGGCCGGATCGACTCGGCGTGCACCAGGTCAGTGAGCCTGGCCAGCACGCCGGGGTCGGTTTCCGGAAGCACGCCATGGCCCAGGTTGAACACGTGTCCCTCCGCTGTGCGACCGCGCACGAGCACGTCCTTGGCCCGCTCTTCGATGACCTCCCAGGGGGCCAGCAGGACCGCCGGGTCCAGGTTGCCCTGCAGGGCCTTGCCCGGTTCCACCCGCCGTGCCGCCTCATCCAGCGGGACCCGCCAGTCGACTCCGACCACGTCGGCGCCGGCCTCTCCCATCAGCCCCAGCAGCTCACCGGTTCCCACCCCGAAGTGAATGCGCGGCGTGCCCGAGGACCCGAGCGCGGCGAAGATCCGGCTGGTATGCGGCAGGATCGCGTGCCGGTAGTCATCCGGCGCGACCGCGCCGACCCACGAGTCGAAGAGCTGGACGGCTGAGGCGCCCGCCGCGACCTGGATCTGCAGGAACGAGATCGTGATGTCAGCGAGACGGCCGAGCAGCGCGCTCCACAGCTCCGGATCGCCGTACATCAGCGCCTTGGCCCGGTCGTGATTCTTGGACGGTCCCCCTTCTACCAGGTAGGACGCGAGGGTGAACGGCCCGCCAGCGAAGCCGATCAGCGGACGACCGTCGAGCTCGGCGAGGAGCATCTGGACCGCTTCGGTGACGTACGGCACGTCATCGGGCTCGAGTGCGCGCAGCCGCCCCAGATCCGCCGGGCTTCGTACCGGGGTGGCCACTACCGGGCCGATGCCTGGCTTGATGTCGACGTCGATTCCCACCGCGCGCAGCGGTACCACGATGTCGCTGAACAGGATGGCCGCGTCCACGTCATACCGGCGGAGCGGCTGCATGGTGATCTCGGTGATCAGCTCGGGGCGAGTGCACGAATCGAGCATCGAGACGCCCTTCCGGACCTTGCGGTACTCGGGCAGCGAGCGGCCTGCCTGCCGCATGTACCAGACCGGCGTGTAGGGAACTGGCTGCCGCCGGCAGGCCTGCAGGAAGGCGGATTTCGCCTGGCGCACGGTCACGTCAGGGATCGTCTCACACAGGCGCACGTCGGGGATCGTTTCGCGGCCCGAGAGCGTTATGCAAAACCGACTCACGAGTGCAGGCCTTTGGGGCCTGCGCGAGCGATCGGTGCAAGTGAGCGGCCAACAACCACAGCGGGTTCTTTGCATAACGCGAACTTTGCCTAAAGCACAGAGCCCGGTCGCCACCTTCGGACACGCCGCAGCAGATCCCACGAATCACCGGCTGACCATGCCACCATCGGCAGCAGCCCTGAATTATCCCTCTGCCAGTCCCGGGTTGCGCCGCACCGAGGAGGTCGCCAGGATGACGCATCTGACCAGGTATTGCACTGGATGCAGCGGCGAGCGACTGTTCGAGCAGATGCACGCGGAACCGGCCGGCTGCCCGGATGCCCCGGACGGCGAGTGCCCGGAGTGGGGTTGTTCGGTGTGCGGCGAAGCCCTGTTCATCGGCCCGCCGGTACGCAAGCATGTCACCAGCGGCAGCACGTCAAGGGCCGCGTAACCGGACCAACAGATCCCTGCTGGTTCTAGGCTGAACTAGAACCGGTCAACTCGCATGAAACATGGTGTTTCGGCATGAATCTACGCGGCGTCGCGTGAGAAGCGGATGAGCGGCACGTACGCTCGGGTCATGATGCCAGCTAATGGGCCAGGGGATCGGCGCACGACGCGACCGAGAACGGCGCGGCGGTCGGGTGCGGCGCCCGGCCCCGCCGTGGTGTCCCCACAGACTCGCCGCACCCCGGCGGGAAGCGCGGGCCCGCTCACGGAGGGTTCTCCCGCGGAGGCGACGTTCGCGGCGGCCGCGGCCGCCTTCATGGCAGGCCGGGACGCCCAGTCCGACCGCGACCTCCTCTTCGAGGACGTCCAGGCGCCGAAGCGCCTGGCGCCTTACGCCACGGCCATAGCCGCTACCGTCCAGCGGGACGGTGCGGACGTCGCCTGGGGGCGGCTGGTGCTGCTCTACGATCCGGACGGCCAGGAAGGCTGGGATGGCGTATTCCGGCTGGTGGCGTACATCCGTGCCGAGGTGGAACCGGAGATCGCGGCCGATCCGCTGCTCGGCGAGGTCGGCTGGAGCTGGCTCTCCGAAGCCCTTGACACGCACGTGCCTGGCTACGCGCTGCCGAGCGGCACGGTGACCAGGGTCATCACGGAGGGCTTCGGGGCCAAGCGGGACGAGCTTCCGCTCACCGGTTTCGAGCTGCGGGCCTCCTGGTCTCCGGCCGGCCCCCCCGGGACTGGCAGGCGGAAGGGATCGGCCAGAGACAGCGGCAGCGACCTGGACACACTTGACCTGTCGGCGCACATCGCGGCCTGGTGCGACTGCCTGTCCGCCGCGGCCGGCCTGGAACCGCAAGGCACGCGGGCGCTGCGGCCCCCGGGGTGAGGGTGAGCGAAGGCAGCCAGGTCGGCGGGTCCGGCGCGTCCGTCCCGCTGCTCGAGCCGCGGGACGGCCTGCCTTCCGTCGTGGAGACCGAGGCGGCCCTGGCCGAAGCCACCGACCGGCTCGCGCGCGGCCAGGGACCCATCGCGGTTGACGCGGAACGGGCCTCCGGCTATCGCTACGGGCAGCGTGCCTACCTCGTCCAGCTGCGCCGCGCCGGGGCGGGTACGGTGCTCATCGATCCGATCGCCTGCCCCGAGCTTTCCGGTCTAGATGCCGCGCTGCAGGACGCGGAGGCCATCTTGCACGCGGCGTCACAGGACCTGCCCTGCCTGGCCGAGGTTGGCTTCCGGCCGCGGCAGCTGTTCGACACCGAGCTGGCCGGGCGGCTGCTCGGCTACCCGAGGGTGGCTCTCGGCACGCTGGTCGAGGAGGTGCTCGGGTTCCACCTGGAGAAGGGCCATTCGGCGGCCGACTGGTCGGCCCGCCCGTTGCAGGACGAGCTGCTGCGGTATGCGGCGCTCGACGTCGAGGTGCTGATCGAGCTGCGCGACGCGCTCGCGGCCGAACTCGCCGAGCAGGGCAAGACCGAATGGGCCCGCCAGGAATTCGCGGCGGTACTCGCCGCCAAGCCTGCCGCGGCGCGGGCGGATCCCTGGCGCCGCACCTCCGGCATCCACCGGGTGCCGTCCCGCCGCGGGCTGGCCGTGGTGTGCGAGCTGTGGACGACCAGGGACCGGATCGCCCAGGCCGCGGACCTGTCGCCACGGCGTATCCTGCCCGACGCTGCGATCGTCGAGGCGGCCAGGCAGTTCCCGGTCAGCTCGGGGCAGCTGTACCGGATCAGCGGCTTTACCGGCCGTCAAGCCCGGCGGTACGAGAAGGAATGGCTGGCGGCGATCGGGAGGGCGCGGGCCAGCGCCGACAGCGACCTGCCAGAGGCCGCCGGCGGGCAGGTGCCCAACGGGCCGCCGCCCGCACATCGCTGGGCCGAGCGCGATCCCGCCGCCGCGGCTCGCCTGGCGGCGGCGCGTACGGCGGTGGCGGCCATCGCCGAAGCCAGTAGGCTGCCAGTGGAGAACCTGCTCGCCCCAGATGCCCTGCGCAGGCTCAGCTGGGATCCACCGGAGCCGTGCGACACCGAAGCGGTCAGCCTGGCGCTCGCCGGCTACGGAGCACGACTCTGGCAGATCGAGCTCACCGCGGAGCCCATCGCCCAGGCGCTGAACTCCCGGGGCAGCGAGGCAGCGAACACGAAAGACGGCTGAGCGTGGGAATTCTGGCTAGCGGGAACCCCTCCGCGGGGGCTCCGCTACCTGGCTTCCTCAACTCCGTGGCCAGCCCAGTCGAGCACTACGGCTACTGGGCCATAGCCCTGCTGTTGCTGCTGGAGAACATCGGCCTCCCGGTGATTCCCGGTGAGCTCGCGATGATCGCCGGGGCCATCTTCGCCGGCACCGGCCGGGCCGGCCTGAACGTCGTCGGGGTCGGCATCGTCGCGGTCACCGCGGCGATCATCGGGGCCGAGATCGGCTACCTGGTCGGCCGGTTCGCGGGCCGCGAGCTGATCCTGCACTACGGCAAGTATGTCTTTATCAAACCGCACCACCTGGACCGGGCCGAGGCGATCGTCGACCGCTACGGCGGCATTGTTGTGGTCATCGCCAGGTTCATCGTGGGGCTACGCGAGGCCAACGGGATCATCGCGGGCATCAGCCAGATGCGCGTGCTCACCTTCACCTTCTTCAATGTGATCGGGGCGTGCGCCTGGGTCGCCACCTGGGTGACGCTCGGATATGTCGCGGGCGACCATATCGACACGATCTACAGCGACGTCAACCGCTACGCGCTCTATCTGTTCCTCGCTCTCGCCGTCGGGCTCGTCAGCTACATCGGCTGGCGCCTGGTGCGCCGTCGCCTCCAGGCCGACGAGACTCCTGAACCTCCTGGCCCTCAAAAGCCTCCTGAGACTCAAAAATCTCCTGAAACTCATCAGGATACTCCTGCAACTCAAGAGAGTCGCGGAATTCAGGAAAGCTCGTAGCGCTCCAGGCTGGCCAGCTCCCCCGCGGCGACGTGCACGACGTAGAAGGCGCCCCTGGGCAGCGACAACGCCGGTTCCGTCTCGGGCGGCGGCGCGCCGAGTGCCGAGCACGCCTCGGCCAGCGCCACCGGCAGGTTCTCCCGGTGCAGGCAGACCACCGCCGGCTCCGCGGCCGCCACGAGGTCGCGGACAAGGTGCCGGAGGCTGTTGGCGTGGTCCGTTCGGCCCAAGGAAATATCGCCGGCGCGGCCGGGCACCGTCAATGCCGCCTCAGCCTGGACGGATCCCCCGAACGCTGCAGCGTACGGGCCCACGGTCTGGATGCATCGCTGCGCCGCCGAACTGATCACCCGGGCGCTGGGCGCGAAACAGGACAGCAGGCCGGCCAGGAATACCGCGTCCATCGCGCCCTCGGCGTCCAGCGGCCGGAGCAGGTCATCGGGGGGCCAGCTGCCCTTCTGGCCCGCGGAGGCGTGCCTGACCAGGATCAACGGCACCGTCCTGCGTGGTCGCAGGCTCGCGATCACGTCCGCGTCGTGCGGGTAGCTGAGCCGCCCTCGCTCCTGCGGCCACGGCAGCCAGGCCACGGCGTCGATCTCGTGACTGGCCGCGGCCTGATCGCCGACGCTGAGTGCCGACCAGTAGTCGACCTGCTTTGGCCGGCCGCCGGCGAGGTACTCGACCGTCCGCAGCCGGGGGCCGAGCACGGGGCGCACGCTGGTCTCCTCGTGAACCTCCCGCACCACGGTGAGCAGCACGTGCTCGCCCGGCTCGCGCTTGCCCTTGGGCAGCGACCAGTCGTCGTACTTGGGCCGGTGCACCAGCAGCACCTCGACCCCATCTGGCTGTGACGCGGGACGCCATACCACCGCCCCGGCCGCCAGGATCGCCTCGCTCACCGGCCCGGGATCACCGCCAGGCACGTCACCGGCCGGATGCGACCGGCCACGCCGTCAGCCTCACTCATCAGCCGAACGGACCCGCCGCTGCATGACCAGGGTCTCCTGGATGTCCCGCAGCGGATTACCCGACTCGTCACAGTTGTGCCGCGTCCAGTAGCCATCAGGGTTGGACCACCAGGATGAGGTGCCGTCGTCCATGCCGAGATCGAGCAGCCCGCGCAGCCGCCGCTGATGACCAGGATCGGTCACCTGCACCAGCAGTTCCACCCGGCGGTCCAGGTTCCTGTGCATCATGTCGGCGCTGCCGATCCAGACCTGGCTGTCGGAGTCCTCGCCGACGCCGAACGCGTAGATCCGCGAGTGCTCGAGGAACCGGCCCACCACGCTGCGGACCCTGATGTTGTCCGACAGCCCTTCGATGCCCGGCCGCAGCGCGCAGATGCTGCGTATCCACAGGTCGACGGGGACACCGGCACGCGAGGCCCGGTACAGCGCGTCGATCACCACCTCGTCGACCAGCGCGTTGCACTTGAACACAACCCGCGCGGGCAGGCCCGCGCACTGCCGCTCCGCCTGCCGGTCGATCCGGCTCACGATGCCGTTGCGCAGCGATTCCGGAGCCACCAGCAGCCTGCGGTACGAGCCCGGGCGGCTGTAACCAGTCAGGTGGTTGAACAGCGCGGTGACGTCCTCGCCGACGACCGGATCGGCGGTCAGCAGGCCGAAGTCCTCATACACCCGGGCCGTGGTCGGGTGGTAGTTGCCGGTGCCGAGGTGGCAGTACCGGCGCAGCGTCCCGTCGGCCTCCTGCCGCACGATGAGTGCCATCTTGCAGTGCGTCTTGAGGCCGACGAATCCGTAGACGACGTGGCAGCCCGCCTCCTCCAGCTTGCGGGCCCAGGTGATGTTGGCGCGCTCGTCGAACCTGGCCTTGATCTCCACCACCACGACGACCTGTTTGCCCGCCTCGGCCGCCTCGACGAGCGCGTCCACGATGGGCGACTGGCCGCTGGTCCGGTACAGCGTCTGCTTGATCGCCAGCACCCCCGGGTCCTCCGCGGCCTCCTCGATCAGCCGCTCGACCGACGCGGCGAAGGAGTCGTACGGATGCTGGACCAGGATGTCGCGTTCGGCGATGGCAGCGAAGATGCTGCCGTCCTGCGAGACCGCCAGGCTGGACGGTACGAACGCCGGGTACCGCAGCTCGCCGATGTTCAGGTCCGCGATGGCGAACAGCCCGCTCAGGTCAAGCGGCCCCGGCACCCGGTACACGGCGCGGGCGTCCATGTCAAGCTCGGTGACCAGCCGTTCCAGCACGTCGGCCGACATGGTCTCCTCGACCTCGAGCCGCACCGCAGGCTCGAACCTGCGCCGCACGAGTTCGCGCTCCATCGCCTGCAGCAGGTTCTCGGTGAGATCCTCGTCCACCTCGAGGTCCCTGATGCGGGTGACCCGGAACACGTGGTGCTCGATCACTTCCACGCCGCCGAACAGGTCGGTCATGTGCGCGGCGATGACGTCCTCGATGGGCACGTACCTGTTCTG
>JASHYW010000652.1 GCA_030042885.1 Streptosporangiaceae bacterium
GGCGGATTCACCATCGAGCACCTGCGGGGAGTGGGCTAGCCGTGCCGCTGGCCCGCACGTCCTCCGTCGCCTTGGTGGGAGTGACGGGCCACGTGGTCGAGGTCGAGGTGGACATCGCGAACGGCCTGGTCGGGATGATCCTGGTCGGCCTGCCCGATACCGCGCTGCGGGAGGCACGGGACCGGATCCGCGCCGCCATTGTCAACAGCGGCGAGCAGTGGCCGCAGCGGAAGATCACCGTGGGGCTCTCCCCGGCCAGCCTGCCCAAGCGCGGCAGCTGGTTCGACCTGGCCATCGCGGTCGGCGTGCTCACCGCGACGGGCACGGTGCCGCGGGCGGCGCCGGACGGGGTGATGTTCTTCGGCGAGCTCGGCCTCGACGGTCGGCTGCGGCCGGTGCGCGGCGTGCTGCCCGCCGTGGCGGCCGCGGCGGAGAAAGGATTCGGCACGGTCATGGTGGCCGAGCAGAACGCGCCCGAGGCCGCCCTGGTACCCGGCATGCGCGTGATCGCCGCCGCCAGCCTGACGGCGGCGGCCGACTGGCTGCGGGGCACGCCGGGCCTGCGCGGCGACCCGCCTGCGGCCGAGTTCGAAGGCGGCCGGGAACTCCCTGGCGGCCGCGGAGGAAACGGGCAGCGCGCCGTCGGCAGCGGAACGGCCTGCTATGGCCATGTACGTCAGGCGGCCGGTCCGGCCGACGCGACGGCGCCCGACCTGGCCGAGATGCTCGGCCAGGCCATGGCCCGGCGGGCCGCCGAGGTGTGCGCGGCGGGCGGCCATCATCTTTCTCTGCTCGGGCCACCAGGGGCGGGCAAGACGATGCTGGCTGAGCGTATCCCGACCATCCTGCCGCGCCTGGACACCGCGGCCGCGCTGGAAGTGACGGCCATTCACTCGGTGGCCGGAACCCTGCCCCCGCAGATCCCGCTGCTGACCGATCCGCCGTTCATGGCCCCGCACCACACCGCGACCAAGGCGGCGATCGTCGGCGGCGGCAGCGGCATCATCGTCCCCGGCTCCGCGTCGCTGGCCCACCGGGGGGTGCTGTTCCTGGACGAAGCGCCGGAGTTCGCGAAGGACGTGCTGGACGCGCTGCGACAGCCGCTTGAGGCAGGCGAGGTCGTAGTGGCGAGATTGGGAGTCATCACACGGTTTCCGGCCAAGTTCACTCTGGTCCTGGCGGCCAATCCCTGCCCGTGCGCGAAAATCGCCGGGCTCGCCGATGGATGCAGCTGCAGCCCGGCAACCCGTCGGCGCTACCTTGGACGGATCTCTGGCCCGCTGCTCGATCGCGTGGACGTGAAGATCGAGCTGGAACCGGTGGGCCGCAGGGAACTGCTGAGCGACAGGAACTTCGCCGAGTCCAGCCGGACCGTGGCGCTACGGGTAATCCAGGCCAGGGAACGAGCCGCCTGCCGGCTCCGCGACACCCCGTGGCGCCTGAACGCCGAGGTCCCAGGGTCGGAACTGCGCCGGACCTGGCCGCCCGCGCCGGGCTCGCTGGCCGTGGTGGAACGCTCGCTGGAGCGCGGCCTGATCAGCGCTCGGGGCGTGGTCAAGGTCATCCGCGTCGCCTGGACCATCGCCGACCTGGCCGGCAAGCCGCGCCCGGCCAAGGATGAGTGCCATGCCGCGCTCGGCCTGTGGCTCGGAGCACGGCGATGAGCCCTGAGGTGGTGCGGCTCGATGAGCAGAAGCTGGCCCGGGCCGCGCTCACCTACCTGGCCGAGCCGGCCGATCCCGCGCTCGGCGCTCTGCTGGGGATCTGCGAGCCCGCCGAGATACTGGCCGCGATCAAGGCGGGCATGCTGCCGGGAACCGGGCCCGGATGCGGCGACAGCCCGGCCAGCCGGCGCGCGCTGGAACACGCGCTCGGCCGCTGGCGGGCCCGGCTCGGATGGCTCCCGGCCGACGCAGACATCGCGAGGGCCTGCCGTGACGGCATCAGGCTGGTCTGTCCCGGGGATCCCGAATGGCCGGGCGGGCTGGATGAGCTGGGCCGGGCCCGCCCGTACGCGCTGTGGCTGCGGGGCCACGCCGATCTGCGGCTGGCCTGCCAGCGGTCGGTGTCGGTGGTGGGGTCGCGGGCCGCCAGCGGGTACGGCACGCACGTCGCGGGCGAGATCGCCGCCGACCTCGGCGAGCGTGGCTGGGTGATCGTCTCGGGCGGGGCGTACGGCATCGACGCCGCCGCGCACCGCGGCGCTCTGGTCGGCGGAGCCAGCACCGTCGCGGTGCTGGCCTGCGGCGTCGATCATCCCTACCCGGCGGGGCACGCAGGGCTGTTCGCCGAGATCGCGGCGTGCGGCCTGGTGGTCAGCGAATGGCCGCCGGGCCGTCATCCCGCCCGGCTGCGGTTCCTGGTCCGGAACCGGACCATCGCCGCGCTGACCTGCGGCACCGTGATCGTGGAGGCGGGCGAGCGCAGCGGGGCGCTGAACACCGCGCGGCACGCGGCCCAGCTGGGCAGGCCGCTGATGGCCGTGCCCGGCCCTGTGACCTCCGCGCAGTCGGCCGGGTGCCACCGGATCATCAGGGACTGGGGCGCCACCTGCGTCACCCGCGCGGACGACATCATCGAGATGCTCTTGCCGCTGGGCGCCCCCGAGACGCTGACACCACCCGCCGGCCTGGCGCCGGGCCCGCCGCAGCGTGCGGGTCCGGGGCTCTCACGTGATGAGCTCGACCTGGACAGCGCCCGGGTGCTCGACGCGCTGCCCGCGCGCGGCGGCGCCGGGACCTCGACGATCGCGGCCGAGGCGGGAGTGGACCTCGACACGGTGCTGCGCTGCCTCGGGCTGCTGGCCGGGTGCGGGTTCATCGAGCGCTGCGATCGCGGCTGGCGCCTGCGCAGGCGGTGAGCTTAAGACCCTGTCCCCGGCAGAAGCACACGTCCGGGCCAGTGATCGAATACGTTACCGTTCGGTTGTGTACCACGGCATTGCCTGTTAGCGTTCGTCGTCGGGGCCAGTTGCTCTTGTTTTTTGCTTCGGAAGTGCGTGTGATGCGGGGCTATGACCTGGCTGCCTGGGAGCCGTTCTTCAGTGCGATGATCGCCGCTGCCGCGGCGCTGACCGGCCTGCTGTTCGTCGCTGTTTCCATCAACCTGGACCGGATACTCAAGGGCGGCAGGTTCCTGCCCACTCGAGCCGCCGAGACGCTGGCCACGCTGCTGTTGGTGGTGGCCAGCTCGGCGCTCACGCTCGTTCCGCAGGGCACCCGGCTCGTCGGCATCGAGATCCTGATCATTGTCGTGCCGACGCTCGTGATCACGGTCCGGAGCCAGCTCACCCAACGGCGCCGGAACCCTAACGATCCCGTGCTGTGGACCATTTCCCGGATGGCGAGCACCGGTCTGGCCACCATTCCCTGCACCATCGCCGGGCTGTCGCTGGCCGCGGACTGGGGCGGCGGGCTTTACTGGCTGGCACCAACCGCCTTGCTGGGAATCGTCGGAGCCGTCTATAACGCCTGGGTTCTCCTGGTCGAAATCGTGCGCTGACCGTCGCACAGGACCCGCGGGGCCGGCGATCTCGGGCGGGCCTGCTCCCAGGGCACGGCTCTACCCGGCCGCGGCGCCGCTTTCCTCCCCGGCCGCGGCGCCGCTTTCCTCCCCGGCCTCGAGGCCGCTTTCCTCCCCGGCCTCGAGGTCGAACTCCAGCTCAGCGTGCCGTTCCCTGGCGAACTCCTGCAGGCCGTAACGCTCGACGTGGTCCGGGTCGGTCAGGCTGATCGTCCGGATCCCCTGCGCGGCGAGCCGCTCGTTGATCCGGTCGAAATGATCTCGTACCAGCTGCTTCTCGACATCGGTCGTCTTGCCCTTGTGGGGCTTGCCGGCGTGCTCCAGGGTGGCGTAGTCGAGACGATCACTTCGTGCGCTGCCGTTCGCCGATGTTCTCGGGCTGCGCCTGGCGGGCCTGGCGGCGATGAGGAGCTGCTCCATCGGGTGCTCCGTGGCCAGCTTGTCGAAGGCGTCGGCCTCCATGACGATGCGGCGCGGCTCGATGTCGTCGGGCAGGTACACCTCGACGACCGCGACCCGCAGGGCGGCCCGCTCCATGGCCTCGGCCTCGCCGGTGAGGGCCTCGATCTCGACCGGGCCGTCGACCAGCTCGGGGTGCTCGTGCACCACGATGCGTGCCAGTGCGTCGTCGTCCATGATGAGCTGGCCGCTCAGGTCACTGAACCGGACTGTCTTGGAACCCATGCTCCATCCTCTCTAGGCACTGGTGCGGGCGCGTCCCGCGACCGGGACGCAGGCCGCGTGGGCATGAACGCACGGATCACCCTGCCGCAAGGCCTGCGTCGTGTCAAACTTCAGTTCGATCGGCGTGTCGCTATGCGAAATTATTCGCGACCTCCTGTCACCTGGCCTGTTCCGGGTTCACGGGCCGCTTCGGGTGCAGACTGGGCCCATGAGGGATACCGGGGAGACCGCGGCGGCCGCGGGCCCGTTGCCGCCGTCGCTGGCCGCGCCGCTCGCCGCCTTCGAGCGTTACCTCCGGTCCGAG
>JASHYW010000013.1 GCA_030042885.1 Streptosporangiaceae bacterium
AGGGTGAGATGGGGGACACCCATGTGGGTCTCCAAGCCCGGCTTATGTCCCAGGCTCTCCGCAAGATCACCGGCGCGCTGAACCAGACCAAGACCACCGCAATTTTCATCAATCAATTGCGGGAAAAGGTAGGCGTGCTTTTCGGCAGTCCAGAGACCACCACGGGCGGAAAGGCGCTAAAATTCTATGCCACTATCCGCCTCGATGTCCGGCGAATCGAAACTCTTAAGGACGGTACAGAGGCAGTCGGTAATAGAACAAGAATAAAGGTAGTAAAGAATAAAATGGCGCCTCCTTTCAAAAGCGCGGAAATGGATATTCTTTACGGTATCGGGATCAGCCGGGAGGGCAGCCTGATCGACCTCGGCGTGGAGCAGGGGATCGTGCGCAAGTCGGGCGCCTGGTACACCTACCAGGGC
Source organism: Streptosporangiaceae bacterium (assembly GCA_030042885.1). The sequence goes on from JASHYW010000013.1 coordinate 420, forward strand.
GACCAGCTCGGCCAGGGCAAGGAGAACGCCCGCACCTTCCTGCGCGACAACCCCGACGTGGCCAACGAGATCGAGAAGCGGATCAAGGAAAAGCTCGGTGTGGGCCCGCGCCTCGACTCGGACGCCACGGCCAGCGGGCCCGCACCGGCCAGCCACGGGACCGGCAGTGCGGTCGGCAACGGGGCCGGCGTGCCGCGGCACATCACCACGCCACCCGGTGTCACCGTCTAGCCAGTACCAGATATGCCCCGTGGCATGCGGGCTTCAGGGTCGCGATCCGAGAGCTCACCGTCCGAGACGTCGGCCAGTGACCCTGAAGCGCGGGCCAGGCAGATCTGCCTGCGGCTGCTGACCGCCGCGCCCCGGACCCGGGCCGAGCTTGCCGCCGCGCTCAGCCGCCGTGGCGTGCCGGGCGAGGCCGCCGAAGCCGTGCTCGGGCGCTTCACCGACGTCGGCCTGATCGACGATGCGGCGTTCGCCCGGGCCTGGGTCGAGTCCCGGCATTACAGCCGCGGCCTGTCCCGCAGGTCGCTGTCCGCTGAGCTTCGCCAGCATGGCGTCGAGGCCGAGGAGATCCGGGAGGCGGTCAGCACCCTCGACCCGGAGCAGGAGGTCGCCACGGCCAAGCGCCTGGTCGAGCAGAAGATGGCGGGCACCCGCGGCCAGCCGCCGGAGGCCCGCGCCAGGCGGGCGGCGGGGACGCTTGCCAGGAAGGGCTATCCGCCCGGCCTGGTCTTCCGGCTGATCAAGGAAGTCCTGGAGCAGGAAGGCTCGGCCGAGGCGGCCGGCCTCGAGCTGGATCCCGACCAGTACCTGGATCCCGACGCCGATCCGGACGACGCCGTCGGCTAGCCGCTCTCCTCAGCGGTATTCCAGTACCGCTTGGGGTTCGGTGGTCCCTGCCAAGACGCAGGATGCTTGGATACGATGCCCGCATGTGGGGAATGTCATGAGAGTCGTGGTGGCCCTCGGCGGGAACGCCCTGCTGCGCCGCGGACAGCCGATGACGGTGGACATCCAGCGCGAGAACGTCCGGGTGGCGTGTGACCGCCTGGCACCCATCGCCGAGCAGCACGAGTTGATCATCTCGCACGGGAACGGCCCGCAGATCGGGCTGCTGGCCCTGGAAGAGGCAGCCTACCAGGAGGTACCCGAGTCTCCGCTCGACGTGCTCGGCGCCGAGACGCAGGGAATGATCGGATACCTCATCGAGCAGGAACTGGGCAACCGGCTCCCCTTCGAGAAGCCGCTCGCGTCGCTGCTCACGATGATCGAGGTCGATCCCGACGATCCGGCCTTCACCGACCCGAGCAAGCCGATCGGGCCGCTGTACGACAAGTCCGAAGCGGACAAGCTGGCGGCAGAGCGAGGCTGGACGTTCAAGCGCGACGGGGACCGCATGCGCCGCGTGGTGCCCTCGCCGGTACCGAAGCGGATCTTCGAGCGGCGGCCGATCAGGTGGCTGCTGGACCAGGGCTGTGTCGTGATCTGCGCCGGCGGCGGCGGGATCCCCACCGCCTACCGGCCCGGTCGGCAGCTTATAGGCGTCGAGGCGGTCATCGACAAGGACCGGGCCAGCGCGCTGCTCGGCCGCGACGTCGGCGCCGACATCCTCATCATGGCCACCGACGCCTCGGCGGCCTTCGTGAGGTTCGGCACGCCCGAGCAGCAGGCCATCGTGGCGGCCGATCCTGACGCCCTGCTGGCCGGGTACCAAGCCGAGTTCGCGGCGGGCTCCATGCTCCCCAAGGTGATAGCCGCGTGCGACTTCGCCAAGGCCACGGGGAAGCCCGCGGTGATCGGCGCGCTGTCCGACATTGACGCCATGCTCACCGGCACGGCGGGCACCCGGATCCTCACCGGCGTCGCGGGCGTCACGTTCGCCCCCCTCTAGCCCGGCAGGATCGCGTCGCTGACTACTTGCGTCGTTCCCATAATCCGGGACGCTCCTGGTGGCAATACCCGGCCGCAAAGCAGGCGCCGCGCGCGCCACCGATCCGACACCACTAATTCACTTTCTATCCCTGATTTGTATTCCTTCCGTTCACCCGCAGGTACCGGCTGCGCGGCCAGACTGGACTGGCACGCACGGTTCACAGGCTTACCGGCCGTCCGCGACTGCGCTCATCGCG
>JASHYW010000653.1 GCA_030042885.1 Streptosporangiaceae bacterium
CTGGGCCCTGGTACAGCAGGCAGCGGCTGTATGTACTCGCGGATCAGCATGAGCATCGCGGCGCCGTGCGCGCCCTGCTCGGCGGGAATGAGGCCGGCCTGCGTGGCGTGGTCGATCACCGCGGCGACCTGGAGCACCGCGTCGAGTGCGTCATCGCGCATCACCACCCCGCGGGAAGGCCCTGCCTCGGGCCGACGCTGGTTAGCGGCGAGGATGGGAGAACACGGTCTCCCAAAAATCTCCCAATACGGCAGCAGCTCCCATCCGCGGAGTAGGATGGGAGCTGCCAGTGGAGCTTCTGACCTGGCCTTACACCTGTGGGCGATACTGGGATCGAACCAGTGACCTCCTCGGTGTGAACGAGGCGCTCTCCCGCTGAGCCAATCGCCCGCCACTGGCACCGGGGTGTCTGCCGAGGGCTCAGCCCCACGGCAGCCCCTCCCAGCGCTCCCATAGGGTAGCGCATATTCACGCCCCGCGGCACGCGGCAGCGTACCGCATCGGGGGTGGCAGCACCGCACCCGGTGGGCACCGGGCCGGGCCTGCCCACCCAGCCACTGTGTCCGGAACCGGGCATGCTCCCTCCCCCGGGAGCGCTGATAACGCTGTGTAACGACAAAATTCTGCAATCGTACGCATCGGGACACCAGTAATTACATTCAGTATTGTTGCTGCAGCAGTTTGTAGATTAATAAATGAGATAAGCGTCACAGGCTATGCAATCTACGCGCAGGAACACTAAACTGCAGCAACGCCATTGCCCGAACTGTGCAGCATTTGCCCAGGTCACGGCAGCGGCGGTGACCCGTCCTCCGGTTAGGCATGAAAGGCGCAAAACGGGATGCTGATCACCTGGGGCAACTTCACCCTCCGTGTGCGCCATCGTCACCAACCGGGCCGCTTTGTATCGGCAGAGCCCGGACGTCCGGGAGTCGGCTAGGTAGGGGTGGGTAACTGATGAGCAGAAGCAGCAGCACCACGATCTCGGCTGAGCTCGGGCTGAGGCTTGTCGTCCCCCAGCAAACGATTGTTCCGCTTGTGGCAAGCCTGCACTACAGCGGCGGGGACCCTTACGCGGTACGCATGGCGTTCCATGTCGGCACCGATGAGCCGGTCGAGTGGATCTTCGCCAGGGACCTGCTCGCGGCCGGAATCGAGTCGCCGCAGGGCGAGGGAGACGTAAAGGTGTGGCCATCTGCGCAGTCCTGCACCGAGGGTGACAACCTGGACGTGAGCGGAACGGCCGACACCGACTACGCCGTCTTGAACATCGAGTTGTCATCCCCCTTCGGGGAGGCGCGCTTCGAAGCGCCTGCCCAGGCCATGTCGGCGTTTCTCCGGCGCACCTATCACATCGTCCCGGCCGGTCAGGAAAGCAAGTACGTCGACATCGAGGCTGAGCTAAACGACCTCCTCCGCCGGGCCTGACCCCGGACCGCCGGCCTGGCCCGGTGTCTCCGGCTCGAACACCTCGAGCGGGTCGCCCGGCCAGTGCCGGTAAGGCCGGTCTGTGTCCCGGTGGTACGGCTCTCTCGGGCATCCAGCTACTGGAAGGACCCGGCTCGTTCGGCGGCCACCCGGCATATCTCCGGCAGTAGCGCGTCGACCGCGGCGATCTGCCCGGCCACCTCCCGATCGACGTCCATCGGCGGCACCGACGCCCGCACCAGGGCGTGCACGGCCTGCAGCGGCACGCTGGGCGACGCGATCGAGGCCCGCAGGTCGACGCCCTGGGTGGCGCAGCAGATCTCGACGGCCAGGCAGGCGCGCACGTTGGCCACCACGTCACGCAGCTTGCGCACCGCGGTCCAGCCCATGGACACGTGATCTTCCTGCTTGCCCGAGGTCGGGATGGTGTCCACGCTGGCCGGGTGGGCGAGCACCTTGTTCTCGCTGACCAGCGAGGCTGCGGTGTACTGGGCGAGCATGAAGCCGGAGTTGGTGCCGGCCGCGGGGGCCAGGAACGGCGGCAGGCCGCGGGAGAACGCCGGGTCGAGCATCCGGTCGACCCGGCGCTCGCTGATGGAGGCCAGCTCGGCCAGCCCCATGGCGAGCATGTCGGCGGCGAACGCCAGCGGCTCACCGTGGAAGTTCCCCGTGGTCATGACCTCGCCGTCGGGCACGATGACCGGGTTGTCCACCACCGCTCCCAGTTCGGTGGTGAGCACCTGCCGCGCGAAGCCGAGCACGTCCCGGACCGCCCCGTGCACCTGCGGCGCGCAGCGCAGGCAGTACGCATCCTGCACGGCGTGCCTGCTGTGCCGGTGGCTGGCCAGCAGCGGTGACCCGGCCAGCAGTGCGCGCAGGTTGGCCGCGCTGGCCAGCTGGCCCGGATGCGGCCGGAGCGCCTGGACCCGCTCGTCGTAGGGCCGGTCGGTGCCGAGCAGCGCCTCGATCGACAGCGCGCAGGCCACGTCCGCCGCCTGGACCAGCATCCCGGCGTCATGCACCGAGAACGCGAGCAGGGCCTGCATCGGCTCGGTCCCGTTGACCAGCGACAACCCCTCCTTGGGGGCCAGCGTCAGCGGCTGGAGACCGTGCTCGGCCAGGACCTCGGCGGCCGGGCGGCCGCCCGGGGCGTCACCGGGGGCGCGCAGCCGTCCCTCGCCGATCAGCGGCTGGGCCAGGTGCGCGAGCTGGGCCAGGTCTCCGGAGGCCCCGACCGATCCCTTGCCCGGGATCACCGGCAGCAGGTCCAGCGACAGCAGCTCGAGCAGACGGGCGGGCAGGTCGACCCGCACCCCGGAGTAGCCGGCCGCGAGCGTCCGCGCCCGCAGCAGCAGCACGGCGCGCACCGCCTGGTCGTCCAGGGGCTCGCCGGTCGCGGCCGAGTGCGAGCGCACGATCGCGCCCTGCAGCGTGGTCAGGTCGGCTTCGGTAATCGGGGTGTCGACCAGCGCGCCGAACCCGGTGTTCACCCCGTACACCGGCGCGCCGCCGCTGAGCGCCTGCACGACCACCGAGCGGCTCGCCTCCATCTG
>JASHYW010000654.1 GCA_030042885.1 Streptosporangiaceae bacterium
CGGCCCGTGGTGCTGCGGCCCGGCCACCGGTCAGCCCCGCGGCCTGGACCGCTCAGTGCTGTATGGCAAGCTCGGCTACCGGTGGCGGCACGTCCTTGTCCTTGAGCCGGCCGATCAGCGTCTGGCCCTTCACGAACCATGAGAAGCCGAACGCGAAAATGGCCACGGCCTCATACAAGAAAAGCCACCAGGGGAAATGCGCCTTGACCGAGGCCGGCAGGACGCTCGTGATGACCGCGGCCACCAGGCAGGCCAGTATCACGATCGCGCAGATCTGGTAGATCAGGTTCCTGAGGAGCTTTTCCGGGTACGGCGGCTTGTCCGTGTTGGTGAACCGTACGGCCATCCAGGCCAGGAAGATGAACATCAGGCCGGCCGAGACCAAATGGATGTCGCCCACGACCTGCTCCCGCGCGGACAGCTGAGCGACCGTCTGGCAGGTCACTGACGGGACCGCGGGGGGAGACACCACCGTCGGCTTGGTCGGGAACAGCGCCACGCCCAGGGCGAACAGCCCGGCCGCGTCGGTAACCAGGCGGTCACCGAGGTCATATCCCACGTAGGCGATCAGGAACAGGCCAAGGGCGCACAGCGCCCCGACGAAGATATTGCGGACTGGCGTGTAGTAGTAACCGCTGACCGAGTCGGGCACCAGTCCGCATCCGGAGTTCTCTATGCTCACGGCTATCGGGTTGGCGACCAGGAGGATAACCGGCAGCAAGGTCCCCACCCAGCCGACCGCCTTCCGCAGGAACATGTAATTGGTGAAGTACACGTCCACGTCGGATCCCGGCGGCCCGCCATTGCCCCACGTACGAAGCCATTCATACACCGAGCGAAGCCATTCACGCATGGCGTCCCTTCCTGTGCCCGCCCTCGGCCGCGGATATCCCGTGTTAGCGCAGATCCGCCGCGGCCGTCAATAAGCCGCGCCGGTCAGCCCGGGTACCGGGCCCGCTTCATTCGCCGGAGCCGAGGGCCGCCGCGAACCGCGCCCGTACGGTGGCCGCGGTCTGGTCCGCGGGAGCGGCCCAGACGTCGGCGTTGAAGATCTCGACCTCCACGTAGCCGTGGTAGCCGGCCGCCGTCACGGCGGCCGAGACCGGCCCGAAGTCGATCACGCCGTCGCCGAGGTGGCCGCGGCCGAGCAGGGTGTCCTGCGGCAGCGGCAGCATCCAGTCGCACACCTGATAGCAGGCGATCCGCCCGCTGGCACGGGCGATCTCGTCCGCCAGCCGGGCGTCCCACCAGACGTGGTAGGTGTCCACCACCACGCCTACCGCGTCCACCGGGAACCGGGCGGCCAGGTCGATCGCCTCGCCCAGCGAGGCGATCACCGACCGGTCGGCGCAGAACATCGGGTGCAGCGCCTCGATCCCGAGCCGGACCCCGAGCCGCTGCGCCTCCGGCACCAGGTCGCCGATCGCGTCGGCCACCATCCGCCGGGCCAGCCCGAGATCCCGGCTGCCGGGGACCAGCCCTCCGCACACCAGGACCAGGGCGTCCGCGCCGAGTTCGGCCGCCTCGATGACCGCCGCCCGGTTGTCCGCCCGCGCGGCCCGCCGTCCCTCGGCGTCGGCGTGGGTGAAGAATCCGCCCCGGCACAGGCTGGACACGTGCAGGCCCGCGCCGCGGACCGCGGCTGCGGCCTCGGCCAGCCCGGCCTCGGCCACCCGGTCCCGCCACAGCCCGATGGCCGGGATGTCGTGCCGCGCGCACAGCGCGGCGGCCTCGGCCAGGCCGAGGTGCTTGACCGTGGCTTGATTCAGCGAGAGCCGGTCCAGGCCAATGGACGGCGCCGCGCGGGCCGTCATGCTCGCTCAGCTTCCGCGATCGTGGCCAGCAGTCCGGTCATCCGCGCCGCGGCCAGGTCCGGATCGGTCAGCGCCCCCGCCCCGGCCGCGAGTTCGAACACCCGGATCAGGTGCCGGGCCGGCCGCCGCCGCTGCAGCCCGCCCAGCATCAAAAAGTGCGGCTGCAGCCCGTTCAGCCAGGCCAGGAAGGCCACGCCCACCTTGTAGTGATACGTCGGCGGCTCGAAGATCGCCCGGCTGAGCGGGACGGTGGGGCCCATCGCCGCGTCGTAGCCGGCGATGTCGCCCCGGTCCAGCGCGGCCAGCGCCGCCGCAGCCGGCGCCGTGATCGCCGCGAACGCCCCGAGCAGCGCGTCGCTGTGCCCCTCCGCGTCACCCCGGATGAGCTCGGCGTAGTTGAAGTCGTCTCCGGTGTAGAGCCGCACCCCCGCGGGCAGGCGGCGGCGCAGCGCCACCTCCCGGCCCGCGTCGAGCACCGACAGCTTGATGCCGTCGACCTTGGCTCCGGCCCGCTCGATCAGCTCGAGCACCACCTCCGCCGCGGTGCCGAACTCGATGCCGCCCCAGTACCGGCGCAGCGCCGGGTCGAACGCCTCACCCAGCCAGTGCAAGATCACCGGCCGGTCCGCCTGCCGCAGCAGCTCGCCGTAGACCTCGAGGTAATCGCGGGCGCCCCGGGCGCTGGCCGCCAGCGCCCGGCTCGCCATCAAGATCACGTCCGCGCCGGCCGCCTGCACGAACGCCATCTGCTCGGCGTACGCTCCGGTAATCTGCGCGATCGAGTGGTTCTCGCCCTCCGGCAGCTGGTCCGTCCCCGCCCCGCAGGCCAGCGTCCCCGTCCCGCAGGCCAGCATCCCCGCCCCGCAGGCCAGCATCCCCGCCCCGCAGGCCAGCGTCCCCGTTCGCTCCGCCGCCCGGGCCGCCGACCTGGCGATGAGCTCCTTTGCCTGCTCCCAGGACAGGCCCATGCCGCGCTGCGCGGTGTCCATGGCCTCGGCCACGCCGAAGCCGTGCGCCCACAGATGATCGCGGAGGCGCATCGTGGCTTCCCAGTCGATGACCTCGCCGTCCGGGCCGGGCGACGCGGCGACGTGGGCGGCCGCGTAGACCTGCCGGGAGGCGGGCGGCGGGTAGCAGGCCGCCCATTCGGGCTCCGGGATGATCAGCGGTTCGGCCCGGCCGGGCAGCCAGACCCGGGCGGTCACCTCAGACCGCCAGCGCCGGTACGTCGACCCGCCGGCCTTCGGCCGATGACCGCAGCGCCAGGTTCGCCAGCTGCACGCCCCGGGCCCCCTGGGCCAGGTCCCAGGAGAACGGCC
>JASHYW010000655.1 GCA_030042885.1 Streptosporangiaceae bacterium
GCACATCGTGCTCTAACCGCGGGGGTACCCGAAGCCGATACCACTGAGGTACCAGTCTGACCCCTGCGTGGCGGATGCCCAGCCGCCACGTTCCATCCTGGGGGATGAGGCTCGTGGTGAATGACGCGCCCAGACTTATCCATGAGTGTGTCCTTGGCCGGGAGCTCCAGGCGGAGGTGGGCGTCAAATGAACTACCCGTTGTGGAACCTGTTCTTGACCATGCTGTACCTGTTCATGTGGATCGTGCTGATCGTTCTTGTCGTCTGGGCCATCCTGAGTATCTTAAGGAGCAAGGACCTCAGCGGCTGGGGATCACGAGCCGCGACACCGAGAAGCGGAGGTCCCCGCCGGACTTGGGAGGGGGCGGGGAGGGGGCCTCCGCTTCTGTTCTGATCGACAGCTACCGTGAGCAGGACGCTCTAGCATCTTGCTTGTGCAGTCACTTCCTGCCGAAACTATCGAATTCTCCGTTTCGTACTCCTCCGAGAAAGGCGTGCCATTCGTCCGACGTGAATCGGAGAACCGGCCCCTCGGAGTCCCGGCTGTTGCGAACCCCGATTTCGCCGCCGGGCAGGCTCGCCACCTCGACGCAGTTGCCGTTAGAGAAGCTAAGAGAGCTCTTGACCCAGTAAGAACCTGAACCCTGCCTTCCGGGTGCAGTTCCGAGTGTATTTCTTTCCACGTCACTACCTCACTGATTAGTCTCTATGCCCTGATGCGTAGCTACAGAATGTAGTTTAAGCCCTACTAATCGTAGTCGTCAACTCTTAGACTAGCAGACATCACTGGCATCCAGGATCCCCTTCGCCTCAAATAGCACTAAAGCCCGAGAATGCTTGTTGTGCCCTCGGTGTACCGCACACCTCAGACGTGCACAGACATGGCTTCGCCCACCGACCCAGCAGCGCCGCCAGCCAGTCCGGGCACGAGCAACTCAGGCCTGGCGGAAGCCGACCGCCTAGAAACGGCCACGTCAGAAGGCCAGCACCGCGACGACGGGGACACCGCCTTGGGTGAACTACGCGTTGGCACGCTGACGGGCACCCGACCAGTGCGACTCAGCTGTTTCGAGTATGAGCTCCCTGGACGCCGCCGGGTCGAGCGACGCCTGGGCGAGCATCTGAAATGCGATCCTGTGCAGGTACGTCTCCCGCTCCCCCTCCAGGGTGAAGCCGCTCCGCAGATGCTCGGTGCTCACCACGTCTTGCAGCATCGCATCACTATCTGCCCCGAAGCCGAAGATGACAAAGGACTCCCCGAAGACCGTGTGCTGCGCGTCAAGGGGGAGAATCTGCAACGTCAGATTTGGCCGGTCAGCCTCTCGGGCGAGACGCTGAAGCTGCTCGTACATGACCGACTCATCACCGATCCGGCGCTTCAACACCGATTCATCGAGCACGACCGATAGCTGAAGCCCTTCGCGATTCAGCACCTGCTGGCGACGCATGCGCACCCGGACCAACCGTCCGATCATCCCCGGAGCGACTGGCTCGACCCGGCTGTAGCTGCCGATGATATGCCTGGCGTAAGCTTCCGTTTGCAGCAGGCCAGTTACCACATCAACGTGCCATATGGCCATGTAAGCTGCCTCGTGCTCGAGGCCGATGAACTGCTGATAGTCATCGGAAAGGCTATCGGCGAATTCTTCCCACCAGCCCTTCTGAGCCGCATCCTCCGCAAGCGCGAGAAGGCTCTCGCGGCGCGGCCCGGTGATCTGGTAGTAGTCGAGCAGCCTCTCGACTTCACCGGGCCGCAGGCCGGTCCTGGCCCGCTCGTACCTGCTGATCTTGGAGGGCGACCATTTCAGCGCCGCAGCGACCGCGTCCCCGCTCTTGCCCTTGCTCTCCCTGATCCCGCGCAGTTCGGCGGCAAGCCGGCGCCGCCGCACCGTGGGGCTTGCTGGCGCGATCATCGGGCGTCCCTCCTCCTCGGTGCCTCGCGGGCGGACCAGTGCGGCGGTCACGCAGATTTCACCGAAACAGTCTGTGAAACCTTTAGTACACCGTACATATACCCATCGCAACCAAGGCCTCAGTCCTCACCAGCCCGTCGGCCAGGTATGGCGAGGGCACCGCCCCGCCATGTGCGGCTATCCCCCTGGCCCGGTTGCTGGACAAGCTCCGGGGCAGCGGTCTTGTCATCGTTGGCTCGGCCGGCTGATGCGGGCCTGCGATCGGCTGAGGGCGCAGGTTTCTGGCGCGGTCGAGTCATGAACTGGCCGTTGATACGCCACGTTCCGCCGGTCTTGATGATGCCTACCGCGGTGGGAATACCCATCTGCGACGGTTGCAGGGCAATATGGCAAGCGGGACGGCGGTAAAGAAATGCGGCTGGAGTTGCTAACTCAGCCCGGGACCGCGACCGGGCCCGGGCGCCAGTTAGGCTCAGCGCAAGAACCTTGCCGCGGCGGGCGGCAATCACACGACCGGCCTGCCCCGGATCGGGCGGGTCGGCAACCGGCCGATAGTCGTGCGCCGGGTTAGTTCATCCGTGATAGTAAAAACCCTGGTGCGCGGAGGTTACCGACACCGACACCCCATGGGCGCTGGGCGCCTGCGCGGCCGCTGCGGGTACCGCTGAGCCAGCCAGAATTGATCCGGCAGTGCCGAGCGCTAGGATGGCGGAAATGATGATGGCTCGCTTCATGCGCATGATTCCTCCATGGCGTCTTCAGAGGTCAGCACCTTGCTGCCTGACCTCATCGGCTCGTCCGGCGCATCCCGAGTCATATGAGGTATTGCCAGTCCTGGGTTATTTCATGCACTCTTCTTAGATTTTCTTCAAATACTGAAACCTGCATCAGATCTTTCATTATCCTGTTGCACGCAATATTCATCTCTTCGTGCGGAAAAATGTTAGCCGATCCGTGCCGCGCAAGGTTCTACGAAATTTTCACTGGCTTGGCGTGGGAACACTTTGTGCCAGAAGGTGATGTAGGATGCCGAATTAATGTCCGAAAAATGCTCGCTTGTTCCGTAGATGTTCTGGTAGTAAAGTTCGCTCCATGCACCCGGTGACCCCGGCCGGTGCGCTGGTCGGCCGTGATGGCGAGATGGCGCTGCTGACCGGGCTCATAAGAGAGCTGGCCCGGGGCCGCGGCAATTCGGTGCTCATCGAGGGTGAGCCGGGCATCGGCAAATCCGCGCTGGTGCGGGTGGCTGTGGCGGAGGCGCCGGAGGCTGGCTGCCACGTGTTCTGGGGCGCCGGCGACGAGCTGGGCCAGGCGCTGCCGCTGTTGCCGTTCCTCGACGGGCTCCGGGTACGCGAGCCGTCGGCGAATCCGCGGCGGAACACGATCGTCCGGCTCTTGCGCGGTGAGGTCAGCGCGGACCGCGGCACGGACGTGCCGGCAGTGCTAGCGGAGCAGTTGCTCGCGCTTATCGCCGAGCAGTGCACAGTGCGGCCGACCATCCTGGTCATCGACGACCTGCAGTGGGCCGACCAGGCCAGCCTCACCTTGTGGGGACGGCTGGCGAGGTCGGCGCGGCAGATGCCGCTGCTGCTGGCCGGGATGATGCGCCCGGTACCCCAGCGGGAGGACGTACTGGCGCTGCGCCGAGTGGCAGATGACGCGGCCCGGCTCCAGCTCACCGGGCTCACCAGCGCGGCGGTGGCCGACCTCGTAGCAGCCCTGGCCGGCGGCAAGCCGGAGGTCAACCTGCTGCGGCTCGCCGACGGCGCGGCAGGTAACCCGCTGTACGTGACCGAGCTCATCGCGGCGCTGGCCCGCAGCTCAACATTGACCGTCACCGACACGGGAGCCGCCGAGCTGGCCGGTGATTCGGCGCCCGTCTCCCTGTCAGCGGCCATAACGGACCGCCTAGGCTTCGTGGCCGGGCCGGTGCGCGAGGTCCTGCGGGCGGCGGCCCTGCTCGGCATGGATTTCGCGGTCCGGGATCTGGCGATCGTGCTGGGCCGCAGCGTGGCGGACCTGATCCCGGCGGTTGACGAGGCATGTGCCGCGGGGGTACTGGCCGAGTCCGGCCACGGCCTCGGGTTCCGGCATCCGCTGATCCGTGCGGCGCTGTACGACGAGATGCCGACGCCGGTCCGCGCGGCCTGGCACCGCGATGCTGGGCGCGCCCTGGCGGAGGCGGGCGCCCCGGCGGACCGGGTGGCCCGGCAGGTGCTGCGCGCAACCGGCGGGCTTGGCGGCACGACCGAGCCGATGGACGAGTGGATGCTGGACTGGCTGGTCCGCACCGCGGACCCGCTGGTCGGCCAGGCGCCCGGAGTCGCGGCCGAGCTCCTCACGCGGGCAGTGGCCAGCTCCCCGGCCGACTCCGCCCAGCGCGACTGGCTGGCCAGCCGACTCGCCGACGCCCTCTACCGCATCGGCAGCAGGATAGAGGCCGAGCAGGTGGCGAACCGCATGCTGACCCATGCCGCCGAGCCCGATGTCTTCGTTGACCTGCATTGGACGCTGGCGCAGTGCCGCATGCTGGCAGGCTCGTCCGCGGAATCCCTGGCCACGCTGGACCGGGCGCTGGCCTCCCCCGGGATCTCGACCCGACACCGCGCCAGGCTGCTCGTGCTCGCCGCGCGGACGCGCATTAACCTCGGCGAAGTCGAGAAGGCTGGCCAGGTCGCGACTAGTGCGCTGGCGGCGGCGTCGGAGGCGGACGACAACTGGGCCATGGGCTGGGCACTGCACGTGCTGACGCTCGTGACCGCGGTGCAGGGGCGCATGACCGACGCGCTGCCGCTGTTCGACCGGGCGCTGGCCGTGACCCAGTCCGATCCGGCGCTGACCGACCTGCGGCTGCTGCTGCAGATCAACGAGTCGGTCACACTGGGCAATCTTGACCGGTATGAGGAGGCACTGGCCGCGGCCGGGCAGGCGCGGCAGCTCGCAGACCAGGTCGGCACGACGTTCCGGCTGGCTCAGGCGCACGGTGCCCTGGGTCAGCTGCTGTTCGAAACGGGGCGATGGGAGGACGCGCTGGCCGAGGTAGAGATTGTGCATGAGAACCTGAAGGAACCCGCTGCGGCCTGCGGCGAACTCGGCATCGCCGCCTTGATCAGCTTCCATCGCGGCGAGATTGGCGCGGCGCGTCGCCGCCTCGCCGCTGCCGTCTCACACGCCAAGCGGATCGGACACCGGCTTATTGGCGCATTGGCGCTCGCCCGCAGCCTGGACTGCGAGCAGGACGGAGCGCTACCTAAGGCGCTCGCCGTGCTGACCGACGCGTTCGACGGCAAGCCAGAAGAACTCGAGGAGATCGAGGACCTGCTGCCTGACGCCGTCCGCCTGGCCACCGAGACCGGCGACCTGAGCACCGCACAGGGTCTCGCGGGTCATGCCGCCACACTTGCCTCCGAATCGCAGATCCCGCACCGGCAAGCGAACGCGCTCTACTGCCGCGGCCTGCTGGACCGTGACGCCCCTCGGCTACTTGCGGCTGCGGAGCGTTATGACGAAGCCAGCAGGCCGCTCCAAAGGGCGAAGGCGCTGGAGGCAGCCGCTGGAAACTTCATCGATGCCGGCGACCGCAGCCAGGCGCGGGCCGCATTCACGTGTGCCGTGGAGGTCTACACCTCCCTTGGCGCTGCCGCGGACGTCGCCCGGCTACAGGCTAGGTTCCGCGCCTATGGCATCCGGCGG
>JASHYW010000656.1 GCA_030042885.1 Streptosporangiaceae bacterium
CTGCTCGGCAGCACCGCGCACAAGGTCATTCACCTCAGCGACCGACCGGTCCTGGTCGTTCGGTAATCGAGCGTTTTGGAGGATCGAGATGAGTAAGAACATCCTGCTTGCCGTCGATGCAGCGTCACACGATCCCGTTTCGCATGTCGTCGCCGCCGCCGAGATGACGCGCGAGCTCAGCCGGGACAGCGGAGACCACGTCATCGTCTTGCACGTGCACGAGTTCGCCACCGGCCGCTTCGGTCGCATCCGGGTGGACTGCGGCGAAGGCGCAGGCGAAAGCGTGGTCGAGAAGATCGTCGCCAACCTGAAGGCCGCGGGCGTCAGCGTCGAGGGTGAAATCCGCGAGGCTAATTTCGGCCACATCGCCTCGGCCATCTTGCACGCGGCCCAGGACCACGACGTGCGCATGGTGGTGCTGGGCTCAAGCAGCCGCACCGACCTGCCCCGCGTCCCGCTCGGCAGTGTGGCCAACCGGCTGCTGCACATGGCCACCCGGCCGGTCCTCATCGTGCCCAGGCCGGACGTCGACGCCGAGTGGGCCCAGGCGCAGGCCGGCGCGGCGGCGGCCAGCGCGAGCTGAGCACGGGCGTGTACGCGCAGCCCGGCCGCCCGGCTCACCCGTTGCCTCGTCGTGCGGATGGCGGGTCAGGGCTGGCGTGCACGCGGAGGCCAGGGCAGGGGTGCGTCCGGGTGAACGACGGCGACCGGGCAGGGTGAGTGGTGCAGCACGGCCTGGACGACCGAGCCGAGACGCATGCCGACCAGGCCGCCGAGACCGCGTGAACCCACCGCGAGCAACTGAGCCTCGGCCGCGGCGGTCAGCAACGCCGAACGCGGCGAGCCGACCGCCACCTGCCTCACCACCGTGACGCCGGAGTGTTCCTTCTCCCGGATCGCCATCATGTGGTTGAAGTCCTCTTCCATCTGCCGCGCGCCGCCGAGACTGCCGGGCGCATCCGCCAGGGCGCAGAGCGCCACGACAGGCACGTCGCGCAGCGTCGCCTCCTCGAAGGCGAACGTGAGCGCGGCCTCAGACGCCGGTGAGCCGTCCACCCCGACCACGATCGGGCCCGGGGATTGATTCACCGGCAGCCACAGGCCGCGGACGACCACGACGCGTCCCTGCGCGTGGCCGGCGACCTGCCACGAAACCGATCCCAGCGGCGCGCCGGTGAGCCCGCCGTGCCCGCGAGTACCGACCACGACCATCTCGGCGGTGCCGCTGCGCTCGCACAGCACCTGAGCAGGCGACCCTTCGGCCAGCGCCGGACGGACGTCGTCCAGGACGGAGGTGGCGTACCGTACTCCTCGGGCAAGGACCTCCGCGCCGTGCTTCCTGGCCAGCTCGCAGACGGCCGGGTCGCCGATGAGGACCAGGTATTCAGGTGCCCAGGCATGGCAGATGGTCAGCGCCGTGCCGCGCGCCGCGGCCTCCCTGGCCGCCCAGCGCAGTGCCTCGTCGCTGCCGAGCGACCCGTCGTATCCGGCTACGATGCCCTCACTCATCCCAGCCATGGCGACCTCCTCGCTACCGGAAGTGACCTCGGATGGTGTCCCTCGCTATCAGACTTGGACCGGCATCCACCCCGGCCTAGGGACGAAGGTCCCGCGGACAGTCCCAGCTGGCGGGCAGGCCGAGGCCGTGCGGTCACGGGGTGGCGGCGAGAACGACCCAGACCGGGCCGCGGGCGAAGGTCATCGGCTGGCCGGATGCGGTGGTGAACGTAGTGCCGCCGTTGGCGTCCGGCCGTGACCAGCGGATCGCGTAAGCCTGGCCGCCGCGGAGCACCAGTCCCGTCCCGGCTCCGGTGCTCTCCGCGTACGGCGGCCGGATGCCCGCCTCGAGGAAGCGCGAGGTCCGTACCGTGGTGTACTGGATCACCACCGTGGGCGCGCTCAGCTGGCCGCCCTCGGTGGCCAGGGCGGGAGCACCGTCCATCCACACCAGCCAGCGCCCGTCCTTCGCGGACCAGCGGAACGTGAACGATGCCGCCGGGTAGGACACCGAGAACGAGGCCACCGGGTGACCGCCCGGCGGTGCAGGGCCGAACCGGAACCCGATGTCGTGCGCCTTGCTCGCGCCGGTCGCCTCGGCCAGCAGTTGCGAGGTGCGTGCGTACAGGTTGTGCGGCGCCAACCGGTCCGGATCGCGGAAGTAGCCGCCGACGAGGCCGCTGTACAGATCGACGATCCTGGCCTTCTCGACCACCGGGAGGAGTTCTGGCTGCGCTCCGGAATAGGCGAACGCGGGCCGCCCGAACTGCGCGAGCAGCTCCAGATCATCCTCCCTGGCACTGCGCACCGGCCCGATGACCGGCGGGAAATGCGAGGAGAACACGGCGAGAATCCGGCTCAGCCCGCCCTCGACCGGGAGGATGTAGACGATGTCGGCGTCGGTGAGCCCGGTCTGCGGCCGGGCCGCCGCCAGGTTATCGATCTTCACGGCCAGCACCGGGCCTGGCGCCGAGATCGGCTCACCGGTAAACGGGGACAGCAACGCGGCCGAACCCGCCGGGGCCGGCTTGGCCGGAGTCGGAGTGCTGCTGCCGGGCAGCACGATGGCCAGGGATACCGCCAGCCCGATGACCGCGGCGGCCGCGGACGCACCGATCACGATATTCCGGCGAGGCCATCTCACGGCGGCACCTCCAGGCGAGCCCGAAGTTCCTGCTGCCTGACGGCAGCAGGAACTTCGGTATATAGATCTTTTTGTTGCGCTCAGCTCTTCCTGCTGATCTTTCGCGGCCGAAGGTGATGACGGCCAGGATTCCCGCGGCGAGGACCAGTCCAGCCGACAGGTACAGGGCGGCGTGCAGGCCGGCCTGGAAGGCGTCGTACGCGGCGTTGATCACCTGCTGGACGATGGCGGCATTGCCGGGGCCCCCGGCGGTTGTGGTCTGGCTGCTGCTCGGGACCCCGCCGGTCTCGATCGCGTTGATCACGATGGACTGGAAGTTGGCCGGGATCCCGAGGTGGATGAGCTTGCTGATCAGATCGGAGCGCAGCTCCGCGTTGACCAGCGCGCCGAGGACGGCCACCCCGGTGACGGCGCCGATTTCGCGGCTGGTGTTGGCGGACGACGCGGCCATGCCGGACCGTTCGGGCGGTACCGCATCGAGGACCGACGCGGTGATCGGCACGACCGTGGCGCCGATCCCGATGCCGGTGAGGGCGAGCGCGCCCGCCAGCGGCGCATAGTGCGGATGCGGGCTGAGGGTGAGGCTGGTCAGCAGCAGGCCGGCAGCGAAGACCAGGCAGCCGCCGCTGATCGACCAGCGGAATCTGGCCGGGGTCGTCCAGTTGCCGGCCAGCAGTGAGGCGATGATCATCAGCGTTGCCATCGGCAAGAACGTCAGCGCGAGGCGGAAGCCCGAGTAGCCGACCACCTCGGCGAGGTAGAGCGCGGTGAAGAAGAAGATCGCGAACGTGGCGAAATAGCTGCAGAACGCTACGGTGTTGGCCGTGGTGAACCGCGCGACGCGGAGAAACCGCAGGTCCAGCAGCGGATGCGCGGCGCGGTGCTCCCACCAGAGGAAGGCACAGCCCGCCGCCGCGCTGACGCAGAACAGCGCGAGCACCGGCGGTGAGGAAAATCCCGCGTTCTCGCCGGTCATGACCCCGAAGACCAGCGCCGCCAGCGCCGCCGCGCCGAGCAGGGCGCCGGTGATGTCGACGCGGTGGGCCTCGGGATCTGCGTTCTCCGGCAGGACGATGGCCGCCACGATCAGCGCGGCCAGCCCGAAGACCAGGTTGAACCAGAAAATGGCGCGCCAGTTCCATATCCCGATGAGCGCCCCGCCCACGACCGGGCCGACCGCGAGGGCGAGCCCGGAGACGCCGGCCCACACACCGATGGCCCGGTTGCGGGCGTGCTCATCGGTGTAAAGGTGCCGGAGCATCGACAGGGTGCCCGGCTCGCTGGCGGCCGCGCCGAGGCCCATGACGGCACGCCCGGCGATCAGCACGCCGGGATTGGGGGCCAGCGCGCACAGCACGGAGCCGGCGCAGAACACGCCGGCGCCCGCGAGCATGACCTTCTTGCGGCCGAACTCGTCCCCCACCATGCCGAAGGCCAGCATCGCGCTGGCAAATGTCAAGGCGTACGCGCCGACGACCCACTGCAGGGCCAGGACGCCCGCGTGCAGGTCGGACTGCACGCTGCCGAGCCCGACGCTCACGATGGTGTTGTCCAGGAAGGTCAGGAACAGAATCGTGCACAAGATCGCGAGGGCGAGAGGGCCGCCGCCCTGGGGAACAGCGACGTCGGCGACCCTCCGCCTGGTATCGGTCACCGGGCTACCTCTTAGTCGACGGCGAGGCCGGCTTTCTGGCCGGGCATCTTCAGGAAAGCCGATCCGGCCGGGCGCGGGTAGTGCCTTTGGTCACCTGGTCAGGACCGAGTCCGGGCGGTTCCCCCAGGGACCAATGCCCCTACCGGTTTTCGTGTGCCGGGCGAGAATGCAGAGCATGCCCCAGCTGCGCGACTTCCTGGCCCGCTTCCGGCCCGCGGGCGCCCCGGGAGCAGCGCGCGCCGGGGTGCCGGCCGACCGCTCGCGCGAACTCGAGGCTGAGGTGAGGCCGGTGCTGGCCCTGCTGGACGGCACGGACGCCGAACGCGAGCGCATCATCGCGCAGGCTCGGCACGATGCCGAGCAGATCACGGCGGCCGCGCGGGCCGAGGCGGCCGTGATCGCTGCCGAGGCCGGGCAGCGGGCCGAGGCGGCTCGCGATGAGGTGGCCCGGCAGGTGATGGCCCTGGCGCGGGATGAGGCCGCGCAGAGCGTGGCGGCCGCGCGGCGTCAGGCCCGCCGGACCCGGGAGCTGGCCCGGCAGCGCATGCCCGCGCTCGTGAGCCTGGCCGTCGAGGAGATCCGGCAGCTGGGGCCGGGAGGCACATGAGCGCGGGCTGGGTCGCGGGCAGCGTACGGGCCAGGGCCCTGGCGGCGCGCCGCATGGGTCCCGGGGCCGCGCGTCAGCTGGCTTCCTGCGACTCGCTGAGCGACGGGCTGCGCATGCTAGCCGCCACCTGCTACGGCGCCGGCATCCGGCCGGAGCTGCCGCTGGCCGCGGCGCAGCATGAGGTGGCCGGCACCGTCCTGTGGGACCTGCGGGTGCTGGCCGGGTGGCTGCCCCCGGCTGGCGTGCGGATGCTGCGCACCCTCGGCGCCTGGTTCGAGGTGGCGAACGTCGACGAGCTGCTGCAGGTGATCGCCGGCCAGCCGGCCGAGGCCGAGTTCCAGCTCGGCGCGCTGGCCACCGCCTGGCCACGGCTCCGCCAGGCCACGAGCCACGGCGAGCTGCGGGCTGCCCTGGCCGCTTCGGCCTGGCGGGATCCGGGCGGGGAGAGCGCGCATGAGGTGCGCCTGGGCATGCGCGCGCGATGGGCCGCGCGTGCCGCGACGCTCGGCGACCCGGTCTGGACCTGGGCCGCGGGGGCGGCCGCGCTGCTGGTGGCCGGAGAGCGGTTCGCGGCGGGCCGGGCCGCCGATCCCGCGGTGATGGGCGGTGCCCTGAGCCTGCTCGGGCCGGCGGCTCAGCGAGCCGCCACGCTGGACGAGCTGGCGGGCGCCCTGTCGGCGCACGCCAGGTGGGTACTGGCCGGGATCACCTCACCCGTTGACTTGTGGCGGGCAGAAGAAACCTGGCTGGCCCGGGTCGAGCAGGACGGCTGGCGGCTGCTGCGCACATCCAGCCTGGACACTAAGGTCGTCCTCGGTGCGGTGGCGGTCATGGCGTGCGACGCCCGGCGGGCTCGTGCCGCGCTCGAGCTCGCCGCACGAGGCGGCGCTCCGCTGGAGGCCTACGATGAGCTGGCTTGACGCGGTGACACCGGTCCGGATGAAGCGTGTCGCCCTGGTGGCCGCGGATGAATCAATGCGTGACCTGCTGGTACGGGTGGCGGGCGCGGCCGCGGCGGAGATCGGGCCCGCAGACAGCGAGGCGGCTACCCTGGGTGCGCCAGCGAGTGAGGCGGTGCCGGCGGGCGAGCCCGGAACGGGCGGCGAGGCGGCCCGCAGGCTGCGGCGGGCCGGGCATCCGGTAACCGGCGCGGCCCTGTCCGCCTCGCGACCCGACCTCGACGCGCTCGAGCGGGCGGGCCGGTATGAGCTGCTGGCCGGCGAGGCGCAGCTCGAGGCCTATGCCGCCATCGCGGCCAGGCGATCGGGAGCGATGGCGCTGCCCGCCTGGATCCCGGCCGGGCGGGTGAGCGACGTGGCGGCCAGCCTGGCCGCGGTCGGCGGCGCCGTCGTGCCGTTGCCCTACCCGCGCGGCATCCAGCCGCCCACGCTGGCGTCCGACCGGCCGGCGCGGCGCTCGGTATCCCCGCTGGTCCAGACGTACGGCACGGTGCCGTACGCCGATATCGACCCGGCCTGGCTGGCCTGGGCGGGTTACGTGCTGATGTTCGGCATGATGTTCGGCGATGCGGGCGAGGGCCTGGTGCTGATCGCGGCCGCGGCGGCGCTCCGGGCGGGCTGGCCGGCCTGGGCGCGCAGGTTCCGGCAGGCGTGGCCGTTCGTCGGGGGGGCCGGGGTGGCGGCCACTGGATTCGGCCTGCTGTACGGGGAATGCTTCGGGCCGACCGGTCTGGTGCCGACGCTATGGCTCGACCCGCTGGACCATCCGCTCACCCTGCTCCTGGTGGCGGTCGGTATCGGGGCGTTCATGCTCGCGGGCGCCTACGCGCTGGGCACGGTTAACCGGTGGCGGGAAGGCGGCTGGCCGTCCGCGTTGTACGCGCCGTCGGGCATCGCGGGGACCACGGTGTTCCTCGGCGCGGGCCTCGTGGCGGGCGGGTGGTACTCCCATCAGGGCCTGCTGCTCGCCGCGGGCGGGTTCGTCGCGCTGGCCGGCCTGGCGCTGGCCACCGTCGGTTTCCTGGCCGAGGCCGGCGGCGGCATCGCGGGCCGGCTCCAGGCTTCCGTCGAGGTCTTCGACCTGATCGTCCGGCTTGGCTCCAACGTGGTCTCGTTCACCCGGCTCGCCGCATTCGGCCTCACCCACGCCGCGCTGGGCTTGCTGGTCTGGGAAGGCGCGCGGGCCTTGTGGCACCATGGCGGGATCGCCGCCGTGGCCAGCGTGGCGCTGTTCGCCGTGGGGACCGCGCTGGCGTTCAGCCTGGAGGGTCTGGTCGCCGCCATCCAGGCGCTGCGCCTGGAGTATTACGAGCTGTTCTCGCGCGTCTTCGTGGGCCAGGGGCGGCCGTTCAGGCCGTGGCACCTGCCGATCGTGACCAATGGGATGGCCCCGGCGAGAATAAACGAGAGGGAGGAGTGAACGTGACCGCTGCCTGGGTGGCCGGACTGCCGCTGATCGCCGGATCCGTCGTGCTGGCGCGCATAGTGACGCGGCGCGGGCGGTCCGGGATATACATCCTGGCCGGAATCGGCGCCTTGCTCATGGTGGGGGCCGTCATCCTGCTCGTCGCGGCGGTCACGGCCGACCCGGCCGCGGCTGCCGGGACGGCCGCCGCGGCCGGGGTCAAGACCGCCGCGAGCGCGGCGGCGTCCGGCACTTCTTCCAGCTCCGCGGCACTGCTGGGCGCGGCGGTCGCGGTAGCCGGCTCGACCATCGGCGCGGGCATCGCGGTGGCGTACGCCGGGGCCGCGGCCCTGGCCGCCGTCAGCGAACGGCCCGAACTGTTCGGGCGGGCCATGGTCATCGTGGGCCTGGCCGAAGGGATCGCCATTTACGGCCTGATCATCGGGATCCTGCTGATCGGGAAGGCATGACACATGGCCCGGGCCGCTGTCATCGGGGAGACGGTACGCACGGCGGGCTTCGCCCTGGCCGGCGCGGTCGTGCTGACGGCGGACAACCAGGACGAAGCACGCGCGGCCTGGCGATCGCTCCCCGCCGACATCGAAATCCTCGTGCTGACCGCGCGGGCGGCGGCCTGGCTCGGCGAGGCCGCGGAACCACGGCGCGACGTGCTGGTCGCGGTGATGCCGGCATGACCGGCGGTGACTCCCTGTTCCCGGTGCGCGAGCACATGCTGCACGGCGCCAGGACCGAGGCGGACCGGATCCTCGCCGAAGCTCGCAGCCAGGCGGACGCGATACTGCGGCAGGCGCGGCGCACCGCCGAGGAGACCGTCGAGCGAGCCCGGGCCCAGGGCCAGGCGGACACTGCCCCGGCGGCCGCGGCCGAACGCAGCCGGGGCCGCGAACAGGCCCGGTCGATCGTGCTCGGCGCGCGGCGCGAGGCACATGAGGAACTGCGGGCCCGGGTCCTGGCTGCGGCCGTCGCCTTGCGGGATGAGCCTGGCTACGCACGGCTGCTCGGCCGGCTTACGGCTATGGCCGCCGAAGCGGCCGGCCCCGATTCCGCGGTCGCGGTCCAGCCGGCCGGGGGCGTCGAGGCCCGGTCGGACGGCGTGGTGGTGGACTGCACGCTGCCCAGGCTCGCGGCCCTGGCCGTGGACGTGCTGGGCGACCGGGTGCAGGAGCTATGGACACCGTGAGCGGCGGCGCGGCGCGGGTCGCCAGGGTGAACGGGCCGCTGGTGGAGGTGACCGGGCTCACCGCAGTGGCGATGTACGACATCATCGAGCTCGGCGAGCACCTGCTCCCCGGCGAGGCCGTCGCCATCCGCGGTGACGTGACCACGGTCCAGGCGTATGAGTACACCGGAGGCCTCGCGCCGGGCCATCCGGCCCGCTCGCGCGGTGAGCCGCTCTCGGCTAGGCTCGGCCCGCACCTGCTCGGCGGCATCTTCGACGGGCTGCTCCGCCCGCTCGGCGGGGCGCCGGCCTGGCTCGAGCCCGGCTACCCTTTCGCTCTTGCCGAGGACAAGGAGTTCGAGTTCACGCCGCAGGCGCAGGCGGGCGCGACCGTAGGCGAGGGCGCGAGCCTGGGCTCGGTGAGCGTACCCGGCGGGATCGCTTACCGAGTGCTCGTGCCGCCCGGGCTGCACGGAGTGGTGGAGACGGTGCGCGAGGCCGGGCCTGCTCCCGGCGACGCGGTGATCGCAACCATCTCGGGCACCGAGGTGGGCCTGACCTCGGCGTGGCCGGTACGGCGTCCGCGGCCGTACCGTCAGCGGCTCGAGTCCGTGTCGCCGCTGCTCACCGGGCAGCGCGTGGTCGACATACTGTTCCCGGTGATGAAGGGCGGCAGCTGCGCCGTTCCCGGGGGGTTCGGCACCGGCAAGACCGTGCTGCTGCAGCAGATCACGAAGTGGTGCGACGCGGACGTCATCGTCTACGTCGGCTGCGGCGAACGCGGCAACGAGATGGCCGACATGCTCAGCGAGCTGGCCGACCTCACCGATCCGCGTACCGGGGGCAAGCTGGCCGCGCGGACCGTGGTCATCGCCAACACCTCCAACATGCCGATGATGGCGCGCGAGTCCAGTATCTACAGTGCCGCCTCGGTCGCGGAGCACTTCAGGGACATGGGGCTGGATGTCGTGGTGATCGCGGATTCCACCTCGCGGTGGGCGGAGGCGCTGCGGGAATTCGCGTCCCGCAGCGGCGAGCTACCCGCCGAAGAGGGCTACCCGGCCACCCTGGCGTCCGCGCTGGCCGCGTTCTACGAGCGGGCAGGCCGGGTCCTGACCAGCGGAGGAGCCGAAGGGTCCGTGACCATCATCGGCGCGGTCTCCCCGGCGGGCGGCGACATGACCGAGCCGGTCACCAGCTACACCCAGCGCTTCGTGCGCAGCCTGTGGACGCTGGACCGCGACCTGGCCTATGCCCGGCACTACCCGGCCATCTCCTGGTCCGGGTCGTTCTCCCGCGATGTCGCCGCCGTCGCCGCCTGGCATGCCAGCGCGGGAGATGCCGGGTGGGCGGACCGCAGGGACCGGCTGGCGGCGCTGCTTGCCGAGGCTGACCGGCTCGGCGCGCTGGCCGAGCTGCTGGGTGTCGCCGCCCTGCCGCCCCGGGAGCGCGCCACGATCCTCGCGGGCCGACTGATCAGGGAAGGCCTGCTGCAGCAGAGCGCGGTCAGCCCCGCCGACGCCTTCTGTGACACCGCGCGGGGCGCCGCGCTGGCCAGCGCGGTCCTGGCCGTGGCCGAGCGATGCCTGGAGCTGGCCGACTCGGCCGTCTCCCCGGCGGCCCTGGAAGAGCAGGACTTCTCCCCGATCCTGCGGGCCAAGGAGGAAGCCATGACACCAGAGGCGATCACCGCCAGTGAGCAGGCCATGCTCGCCCGCCTCGGCGAGCTGCTGCGGCGCAGCCAGGACGGCGGGACCGGATGACCACCTGGGCGCAGCGTGAGTACACGCAGGTAGCCGAGCTTCGTGGCCCTCTCCTGGTGGTGCGCGGCGTGGAGGGAGTCGGCTGGGATGAGTTCGCGACGATCCGGACGGAGACCGGACAGACGCGGCACGGGCTGGTCCTCGAGGCCGACCGCGACCTCGCCGTGGTGCAGGTGCTCGAGGGAACCGGGGGCATGCGGCCGACCACGACCCGGATCGCCTTCAGCGGCAGCCCGCTGCGGGTCCCGGTCGGCCCTGACTGGCTCGGCCGCGTCTGCAACGGCCGCGGTGAACCGATCGACGGCGGACCGCCGGTCACCGGTGAGGTCAGCCTGCCGGTGGCCGGCTCCCCCATCAACCCGGTCCTGCGCGAGCCGCCCGCCGAGCCGGTGCTGACCGGCATCTCGGTGATCGACGCGCTCACCACGCTCGTACGCGGCCAGAAGCTGCCCATCTTCTCCGTGGCGGGCCTGCCGCACCTGGAACTGGCGGCGCAGCTGGCCGCCCAGGCGTCGGCAGGCGGCGATCCCTTCAGCGTGGTCTTCGCGGCGATGGGGCTCACGCACACCGACGCGGCGACCGTCCGCGCCGTGCTCGAAGAGCGCTCCGCAGCCGGGGAGCTGGCATTCCTGCTGAACCTCGCGGACGCTCCGGTCATCGAGCGCATCCTGACCCCGCGCCTGGCGCTGACCGTGGCCGAGCGGCTGGCCTTCACCCACGGGCGGCACGTGCTGGTGGTCATGGCCGACATGACCAGCTACTGCGAGGCGCTGCGCGAGGTCTCCGCCGCCCGGGGCGAGATCCCCGCGCGCCGAGCCTATCCCGGCTACCTCTACAGTGACCTGGCCTCGCTCTACGAACGCTGCGGGCGCATCCGCGGCATGCCTGGCTCGGTGACGGTGGTGCCGGTGCTGACCATGCCGGCGGGCGACATCACCCACCCGGTGCCCGACCTCACCGGCTACATCACCGAAGGTCAGGTGGTGCTCTCCCCTGAGGCTCACTCACGCGGCGTCTACCCGCCGGTCGACGCCTTGTCCTCGCTGTCCAGGCTCATGCGGCACGGCGCGGGCCCCGGCCGCACCAGAGACGACCATCTCGACGTGGCCGCGCAGATCCTGGCCGCGCTCGCCGCCGCGCGGCGCGCCCGCGAGCTGGCCGAGCTGATCGGGGCCTCCGCGCTCAGCACACTCGACCGGCAGTACCTGGAGCTCGAGACGGCCTTCGAGCGCCAGCTGGAGAGCCAGGGCCGGACCGAGAACCGCAGCCTGGAGGAGACCCTGAGCCGGGCCTGGACGGTTCTGGCCGCGCTGCCGCGCAGTGAGCTGACCATGCTGCCCACCACGCTCCTGGACGCCTACTATCCGGAGGGCGGTGACCGGTGAGCACGCGGGGATTCACCGTCCCGCCGGGTCGCGCCGGGCGACTCTGGCTGGTCAGGCGCCTGCAGGTGGCCCGGCGCGGTGGCGACCTGCTCGAACGTAAGCTGCTGGTCCTCACCGGTGAACTCGCCCGGCTGCGCGAGGCCGCGGCGCGGACGGCCGAGGACTGGGACCGCTGCTGCGCCGATGCCGAGCAGTGGCTGCTCAGGGCCGGGCTGCTCGGCGGCCAGCGAGCCGTTAGGCTGGCCGCCGACGGCCAGGCCGCGAACGTGACCATCTCCTACCGTCTGGCCATGGGCGTGCGCTACCCGGCTAGCGCCGAGTGCCTTACCCCTTCCTCCACCACCTGGGACGGATCCGTATTGACCAGTACGAGGCAGGCCCACGGCGCCGCGCTCGCCGCCGCGGTAAGGCATGCCGCCGCGGCCGAAGCGGTCCGGGTCATGGAAGCCGAGATGCTAGCCACGCGGTACCGGCTCCGCGCCATCAGAGACCGGTGGATTCCCCGGCTCGAGCAGGCGCTGACCGAGGTGACGTTCGCTATCGAGGAGCAGGAGCTAGCGGACGCCGCACGGCTGCGCCTGGCCGCCGGGCCGGCGCAGGCACCGACACGGCTCCCACGAGGCGGGTAGCTCCCGGAGGGTGCCCGCTGGCGCGGCTTGACCGGAGCGCCAGCCTTCCGGCCTCAGATCATGACGAAGGTCGTACCCCGGCGTGCCATCCGGCCCTGCCGTTCCCGGCTCCGGCCGTTATCAGATTGAGATGCAAAGTATAGGCGCCAGCAGGGAAGGGCAGATCAGATGAGCAGTCTGGTACGCAGGGACCCGAAGACGGTTCTTCCGGACCTGATGGACTGGTTCGAGGCGCCGTTCATGACGCTCCGTCCATTCCTGGTCCAGCCGATCAGGGTCGAGGAGTTCGTCGAGGGCGACCGTTACGTGATCAGGGCGGAACTGGCCGGTCTCAACCCGGAGAAGGATATCGAGGTCACGGTCGAATCCGGGTACCTGACCATCCACGCGGAGCGGTCCGACACGACTGAGGGCAAGCACCGGTCAGAGTTCCGGTACGGGTCGTTCACCCGCAGCCTCGCGCTGCCGGCCACCGCCGACGAGAACGATATCACGGCCAGCTACCGCGACGGCATCCTCACGGTCTCCGTCGGGCTCAAGACCGAGAAGAAGGAACCCGCCAAGAAGATCGAGGTCACGTCCGGGACGTAGGGCCCGTGGCGCGGAACCGCGCCGCATCCTGGCCGTGGCCGCGTCGGCCGCGTTGGCGCGCGTCCCGAGCGTGGCGAACGCGGCCGATCTCGATCACGGGGAGTTGCTGGCGTTCGCGGCCGGCGCCGCGGTTGTTGTGCCTGTCCAGGGGACGTTGGCCAGGCAGGTCAGGAGCCTCGACTCTGCCCGGGCCGGGCCTGACGACGGAGCCTGCAAGGGACCAAGAGCATCGACAGTGGAGGCGACCGATGAGCATCAGGCCCTCTTTGGATCAGATCGGTCTCAGCGCCGGGAAAAAGGCCCGGCTGTACCGGATTCTTCAGCAGCACGGGCTGCGAAACGGCACGGCGATCTTCCTGCCTTACGACCACGGGCTGGAACATGGCCCGCGGGATTTCTTCGACAACCCCGAGGCCAGCGACCCCGGGTACGTCATCAGGCTCGCGCTGGAAGGCGGTTTCAACGGCATCGCCCTCCAGATCGGCCTGGCCAGGAAGTTCTACTGGGATTACGCGGGCGAGGTCCCGCTGGTGCTCAAGCTCAACGGCAAGACCGACATCGCATCCTCGATCGACCCGCTCTCGCCGGTGAACGCGACGGTGGAAGACGCGGTCCTCCTGGGCGCCGACGCGGTCGGCTACACGCTTTATGTCGGCTCGCCAGCCCAGGAGCGTGACTTCGCGCAGTACCTGCGGGTACGCGAGGATGCCGAGCGGTTCGGGATGCCGCTGATCGTGTGGTCCTACCCGCGCGGGAGCGCGATCGACGCCAAAGGTGGCCGGGATTCGTTCTACGCGGTCGACTACGCGGCGCGTACAGCCAGCGAGCTTGGCGCCGACCTGGTCAAGGTGAATTTCCCGCAGCCAGACAAGCAGTCGGGCGTACCCGAGGCGTACCGTGGTGAGTTCTCTTCTCAGGAGGCCATCGACCGCGTGGTCAGGTCGGCCAACCGGACGCTGCTCCTGGTCTCCGGCGGCGAGCACGCGGGCGACGAGGCCATGCTCGACAAGGCGCGCCAGTCGATAGAGGCCGGAGCCACTGGCCTCATCTTCGGACGCAACATCTTCCAGCGCGGACATGACGAGGCGCTGCGGCTGGTCTGGAAGCTGAGGGAGATCCTCGCCAAGTACCCGTCGTAAGCCAGCGGGCGTTTCTCGTGGTTATGGGCGCTACGGCCGCACAGGCACCGCAGAGGGCACTGCCGGAGCCACGGGGATATAGAGCTTGGCCGCGATCTGCGGCGGGCCGCCGTGGATCATCAAGATCTGGCCGCCGTCCTCCAGGGTCCTGGTGACCATCTCTTCGATGACGTCCGGGACCGGCAGCGGCGCCGCACCCCAGTCCGGGCAGCTGTCGGGGCGTGTGCTGAGAGCGCCGCACCTGCCGCACTCATAGCCAGGGACGAGCCCCTCGTCCGGAACGACCAGGGTTTCCACTGCGTCGGCATTGACGGCGGACAGGCAGGCGGGCAGGCCGATGGCGGCCAGCCCGCTAGGCAGCATGGCCAGGATCTGGCCGGCCTGGCTCTGGGCCCGCCGTTCGGTCCAGCGGGCGATGACCGGCGCGGCCAGGTCATGGAGTCGCGATGGGGTGAGCGCATGGGTTTCGGCTGTGAAAGTGCCCGCGAGACAGTCCCTGACGATCGGCGGCAAGCTGGCGAGCAGGCGCTGAGTGTCGTCATCCCGGCCTCCGATGACCAGCGGCTCCTGCTCGCCCTGGCGCACGACCTGCGCGAGCA
This sequence comes from Streptosporangiaceae bacterium, assembly GCA_030042885.1. The sequence goes on from JASHYW010000656.1 coordinate 14,553, forward strand.
GGGCAGCCGTGTCGCGGAAATCCGGGTCGGGTTCGGTCCCGGCCACGGGCCCGGGAGCCCTTTCGGGCTCGTCACCTGCGACCGAGTACAGCCAGGCGTACTGTTCGTCCAGCACGACGACGCGATAGGCGGGGCACCGCTGCAAGGCGACCAGCAAAGGCCGGATGTGCGGCCTGGTTCCCAGCACGGCCCGCTCCGGCACGGGGCAGGGAAGCGGAAGAGCCTCGAGCAGGCCGGCGTCGGTGCAGGCGAAGATGGCCACGGTGCGGCCCAGCCAGTCACGGCCGCGCGTCGCCAGCGTCTTGCGGACCCAGTCGTCGTCCTCATCCCGGGCGCGCCGGGAATCCGTCCCGGCCGCGGCTACGAGCTCTCCTGCACGGACTAGCAGGCCGCCCAGCTCCGCGGGGTGCGGCGGAACGGTCAGGTAGAGGGAGAGCACCGTCGGCTGAACGACATGCACGGTACCGAGCTTCTCGACGTCCGCACGGGTGAACATCGCACATCCCTCTTATCGGGCGGAGGGGGCCGGGTGATGCTCGATCTCGGTATCGGCCGAGGGGAAGAACACGCTCTGGTGACCATCCCGCCAGCGGACCACGTACGGCGGTGCGCCGTTTGCCCCTTCGACCTGGATAATCTCGCCATGGCGGTCCTCATCGCCCTGATGGCGGCCCTTGACGGTCAGCTCGTCTCCCACTTGTGCGTACATGACCAAACCTCCTCGTGGCATGTCATGCAGGTCATGTAGGTCATGCAGCGAGCATGAGATGACGTGGCGGCTGCCGCTAGGGCCGAAGGGCCCGCAAGGGTTCCCTCGCGCCGGGTCGTTGGTCCTGCTGCCTCAGGCCGGGTACGCGGGTGAGCGCACAGGCACCCGGACGGCTTGACGGCAGGACACCACCACGAGCGTCGTAGTGGCCAAGTCCGGCCCAATAAACCCTCCTGCCCTGTGCAGCCGACCAGCGAGGGCGGCATTGTCCCGCCGGTTTAGCTCGCCTCGGCCATGGCCTCGGTGAACTGGCTGTTGTACAGCTGGTAGTAAAAGCCGTGGCGGCGCAGCAGGTCGTGGTGGCTGCCTTGTTCGACGATGCGGCCGTGGTCCATGACCACGATGGTGTCGGCGTTGCGGATGGTGGACAGCCGGTGGGCGATCACGAAGCTGGTCCGCCCGTGCCGCAGCCGCGCCATCGCCTCCTGGATGAGAACCTCGGTGCGGGTGTCCACGTTGCTGGTCGCCTCGTCCAGGATGAGGATGCCCGGGTTGGCCAGGAAGGCGCGGGCGATCGTCAGCAGCTGGCGCTGCCCGGAGGAGATGTTCGACGCGTCCTCGTCGAGCAGGGTGCGGTAGCCGTCGGGCAGGGTGCGCACGAAATGGTCGGCGTATGCCGCCTGGCCGGCGGCCACGATCGCCTCGTCCGTCGCGCCCTCCTTGCCGTAGGCGATGTTGTCGGCGATGGTCCCGGCGAACAGCCAGGTGTCCTGCAGCACCATCCCGAAGCAGCCCCGCACCTGGTCCCTGGTCAGCTTGCGGTAGTCGGTGCCGTCGAGGAGGATCCGCCCGCTGTCGATCTCGTAGAACCGCATGAGCAGGTTGACAATGGTGGTCTTGCCCGCGCCGGTGGGGCCCACGATCGCGATCGTCTGGCCGGGCTCGGCGGTCAGCGAGAAGTCCTCGATCAGCGGGGTGTCCGGGTCGTACCGGAAGCACACATGCTCCAGCTGGACCCGCCCGGCCACCGGTGCCGGGACGGCCGGCGGCACGGCGGTTATCCCGGCGGGCGCGACAGCGAGCCCGCGGTCGGCCGTCTCCTCCGAAGCGGCGAGGAACTCGAACACGCGCTCGGCCGAGGCCAGGCCGGACTGCAGCATGTTCATCTGGGCGGCGATCTGGGTGATCGGCATGGTGAACTGCCGCGAATACTGGATGAACGCCTGGACGTCGCCCAGGGATATCGCGCCCGAGGCCACCCGCCAGCCGCCGAGCACCGCGATCACCACGTAGTTGAGGTTGCCGAGGAACTGCACCGACGGCATGATCACCCCAGACAGGAACTGAGCCCGGAAGCTGGCCTCATACAGCTGCTTGTTCTGGCGGCCGAACTCCTCGACCATCGGCTTGCGGCGGCCGAACGCCAGCACCAGCCCGTGCCCGGTGTGGGTCTCCTCGACCAGCCCGTTCAGGGTCCCGGTCCGTTCCCACTGGTCCGCGAACTGGACCTGCGACCGGCGCGCGATGACCAACGTGATCCCGACCGCCAGCGGGATGATCACCAGCGATACCACCGCCAGCAGCGGCGAGATCCAGAACATCATGCCCAGGACCCCGAAGATCGTCAGCACCGAGGTCAGCAGCTGGCTGAACCCCTGCTGCAAGGTGGTGGAGAGGTTGTCGATGTCGTTGGTGACCCGGCTCAGGATGTCGCCGTGCGGATGGCTGTCGAAGTACCGCAGCGGCAGCCGGGCCAGCTTCTCCTCGACCTCGCGCCGCAGCCCGTACATGGCCCGCTGGGTGATGCCCGCCATGATGTAGCCCTGACCCCAGGTGAAGACGGCGCCAAGCAGGTAGACCAGCGCCGCCAGCCCGAGCTCCCGGCCGAACGCGGCCAGGTTGACGCCGACCCCGGGCGTGACGGTCATCCCCGAGAGCATGTCCGCGAGCTGCCCCTCGCCGTGGGCGCGCAGCAGCGCCTCGGCCTGCGCCTGCGTTATCCCTTTCGGCAGGCGCTTGCCGATAACGCCGTCGAACAGGATGTTGGTGGCGGTGCCGAGGATCTTCGGGCCGCTCACGATCAGCCCTACCGAGACCACGCCCAGCCCGGCCGCGGTCACCAGCTTGACCCGCTCCGGCCGCAGCCGGGCCAGCAGCTTGCGCAGCGTCCCGCGCAGGTCCTTGCTCCGTTCCGCGGGCAGCGCCATGCCCGGGCCCATCGGGCCCCTGCCCACCGCCGCGCGGGCGCGGCCGCCCCCGCCGATCACGCCGCCACCCCCTCGCCCAGCTGGGAGATGACGATCTCCCGGTAGGGGGGGCACGTGGCCAGCAGCTGCTCATGGATGCCGGTGCCGGCGATCCGGCCCTCGTCGAGCACGATGATCTGGTCGGCGTGCATGATCGTGCTGACCCGCTGGGCGACGATGACGACGGTCGCGTCCGTGGTCTCGGCTCGCAGCGCCGCGCGCAGCCGAGCGTCCGTGGCCGCGTCCAGCGCCGAGAAGCAGTCGTCGAACAGGTACAGCCGGGGGCGCTTGACCAGCGCACGGGCGATCGACAGCCGCTGCCGCTGGCCGCCGGACACGTTGGTGCCGCCCTGGTCGATGACGGCGTCTAGCCGACCGGGCATGCTGTCCACGAAGTCACGTGCCTGTGCCACGGTCAGCGCGTGCCAGAGCTCCGCCTCGGTCGCCTCGGGCCTGCCGAACCGCAGGTTGCTGGCCACGGTCCCGCTGAACAGGAA
>JASHYW010000657.1 GCA_030042885.1 Streptosporangiaceae bacterium
CGATGATCTGGCCATGGCCGCACCATAACGGCGGCCTCTGACAATCTCAGTAAGCTGGAGGTTGAGGGCCGACGGAGGGAGTCGAGCGTGAGTGCCGCGGCGAGGGCATCGGGTACGCCCGTCGCGCTGTCCACCTCGTCCGTCTATCCGGAACGCACGCCTGACGCCTTTGAGATCGCCTCGCGGCTGGGGTACGACGGGGTCGAGGTCATGGTCTACGCCGACCCGGTGAGCCAGGATGCGGACGTGCTGTGCAGGCTCCGCGACTACCACGAGCTTCCCATCCTGGCCGTGCACGCGCCGAGCCTGCTGCTCACCCAGCGGGTGTGGGGCCGCGAGCCGTGGGAGAAGCTGCGCCGCGCAAAGGATGTCGCCGAGCGGGTCGGTGCGCGGGTCGTCGTCCTGCACCCGCCGTTCCGCTGGCAGGCGGAGTACGTCCGCGGCTTCGAGAAGGGCCTGGCGGCCATGGCCGGGGAAACCGATGTCATCTTCGCGGTGGAGAACATGTACCCGCTGCGGGCCGGCGGCAGCGTGGTCGTGCCGTACGCCCCGAACTGGGACCCGACGGCACTCGAGGTTCCGCACGTCACACTGGACCTGTCGCACACCGCCGCCTCGGGCTCCGACGCCCTGGCCATGGCGGCCGAGCTTGACGGCAGGCTGGCGCACGTGCACCTGGCTGACGGCACCGGGGCACCCTCCGGGCCCATCCCGGACGAGCACCTGGTTCCCGGCCACGGCAGCCAGCCCTGCGCGGAACTGCTCACCCTGCTGTCCGCGACCGGGTACCAGGGCGTGGTGGTGGTCGAGGTGAAGACGAACCGGGCGCCGACGAGAGCGGACAGGACCGCCGACCTGGCGGAGTCGCTGGCGTTCGCCAGGAAGTACCTGTCCCCAGAGGGGGGCCGGGCCACCCGGGGGTAATCTCCTTGGCATGGCAGCAAGCAGTTCCTCCGGGCCCGAGACCCTTATCACCGTGGCGCCGACCGGCGCCGAGGCGGAGAAGTCGGCGGTACCCGCCCTCCCGGTGACGTTGAGCGAACTCCTCATCACGGCCAAGGAGTGCGAGGCGGCCGGCGCGGCAGTCATTCACGTGCACATCAGGGATGACACGGCCCGGCCCACGCTGGACCGGCGCAGGCTGGCCGACACCGTGGCGGCGCTGCGCGAGGGCACGGACCTTATCGTCCAGCTCTCCACCGGCGGCGCGGTGACCGACAGCTTCGCCGACCGGCTGGCCGTCCTCGAGGCCGGCCCGGACTCCTGCTCGCTGACCTGCGGCACGGTCAACTTCGGCGACGAGGTCTTCGCCAACCCCTGGCCGTTCGTCAAGGACCTGTACCAGCTGACCCAGGAGCGCCAGGTGGTGCCGGAGTTCGAGCTGTTCGACCTGGGGCACGTGGCCACGCTGCACCGGCTCCTCGCCGAATTCGGCCCGCCGGCTGGCGGGCACGTGCACTGCGATCTGGTGATGGGCGTGCCCGGCGGCATGCCAGGGGATGTGGCCACGCTGGCCGCCGCCGCCGCCGCGCTGCCGGCCGGGGCCACGTGGTCGGCAACCGGGATCGGCCGGACCACGCTGCCCGTCCTGTTCGGGGCGCTCGCGGCCGGCGGTCACCTGCGGGTCGGCATGGAAGACACCCTCTCGTTCGCGCGCGGGCGGCCTGTCACCCGCAACGCCGAGCTGGTGGAGCGAGCCGCGGAACTGGCCAGGCTCGCGCACCGCCCGCCGATGCGGCCCGCCGGCGCGCGTGCCTTCCTCGGCGTCCGGGACCGGCGGGCCTGAGCGGGACGCCGCCCGGCCCCACCCAGCTGTGCTTGCTGATCGTTCGCAATTGCAAGCACCTCATGGCACAATGAGGGTATGCGTAACGTCACAGTCAACTCGATCGGCGAGTACATCCGGGAGCAGCGCGAGCAGGCCAGGATCTCCATGCGCCAGCTCGCGCAGGCAGCCGGGGTGTCCAACCCGTACCTGAGCCAGATCGAGCGCGGCCTGCGCAAGCCGAGCGCGGACATCCTGCAGCAGATCGCCAAGGGGCTGCGCATCTCCGCGGAAGCGCTCTACGTGCAGGCCGGGATTCTGGAAGACCGGCCGGCGGACTCCGGGGTCCGTTCGGCCCTGCTGGCCGAACCGGAGCTGTCGGAGCGGCAGAAGCAGGTGCTCCTGGAGATCTATGAGTCGTTCCGCAAGGAGAACGCCGCGGCCGCCGAAGCAAAGGCCGCTCAGGCCGCCGGCGCCGAGGCCGCAGACGACGAGCATGTGTCCGCCGCGGCATGGTCCGAAGCGACGGCGGACGCGCTGCAGGACGACTCACCCGGTCCCGCGGATGATCCCTCCGACCCCGCGGATGAGATTTCCGGTCAAACAATGCCTCCCATTAGGTAGCGTGATTCCGTGTTTGGTGCCTACACCCCGCTCAGGGACTTCTTCCTCGCCCTCGGTCTCGTCGCGTTCGTCGTCGAGGCCTGGGCCCTCATCGACGCCATCAGACGGCCGGCCCAGGCCTTCGTGGCCACCGGCAAGCAGACCAAGCAGCTGTGGCTCATCATCCTCGGCGTGGCCGCCGTCGTCGGGCTGTACGGCGCGGTCTACGGCGTGGGACCGATATCCATCCTGCCCGTCGCCGCGTTCGTTGTGGCGGCCATCTACCTGGCCGACGTCCGGCCCAAGGTGAAGGACTTCCGCAACAGCGGAACCAGTTCGGGCCCGTACGGCCCCTGGTAGGCCCGCGGGCACTGGGGGCCCATGGGTGCCGGTCAGATGATGAGCAGTGCGGCCGGCACCGCGGCCAGCAGCGCGGCGGCCAGGCAGATGGCGGCGATGGCGGGCCGCGGCAGCGGGCGGACGGGCTGAAGCAGCCGGGCCACCCG
>JASHYW010000658.1 GCA_030042885.1 Streptosporangiaceae bacterium
GATATCAGGCTCACCCCAACCGAATGGCACCTGCTCGAGGTCCTGCTCCGCAATCCGGGCAAGCTGCTCAGCCGCAACGAGCTGCTGACGGAGGTCTGGGGGCCCGGGTACACCGACGCCACCGGCAACCTCCGCCTGTACATGGCCCAGCTGCGCCGCAAGCTGGAACCCGATCCGGCACGGCCGCGCTGGCTGATCACCGAGCCGGGCATGGGCTACCGCTATCAGCCGAGCCCGGGCGACGATCCGGTGACGACCTGAGGCCGCTCGCCGGGTCCCGGGGCCGCCGCTACCAGGGGTAGGGCTGGCCGTCGCGGGTGTAGGTGCCGGTCGGGCCGCCGTTGGGAATCGTCACCGCCCAGATCACGCTGGCCCCGGCCTGGGCCAGCGAACGGCCTCCCGGGTGCGCTTCGCTGGCGGGCCAGCCCGGGCAGACCGCGTTGACCAGGATGCCGTCCCTGGCCAATTCCCCGGCGAGCAGGCGGGTCAGCGCGTTGAGCCCGGCCTTGGAGACGCCGTAGGCGGGCGATCCCCCGGTCATCGCGGAAATCGAGCCGCCCTCGCTGCTCACGTTGACGATCCTCGGGCGCGAACTGGAGCGCAGCATCGGCAGCAGGGCGTGAATCACGCGCCAGGGGCCGAACAGGTTGACGTCGATGGCCTCGGCGACCGCTCCCAGGTCGGCGTTGCCCGCGGTGGCCCACCGGTCATACGTGGTCGAGGCGTTGTTCACCAGCACGTCGGTGCGGCCGAACCGGCCCTTCACCCAGTCGGCCATCGCGGTGACGCTGATCGAGTTGTCCACCTCGAGCTGGCAGGCGACGACCCGGTTACCTTCCGGGTCAAGCTCCTTGGCGGCCAGCTCGCCCTTGCGCAGGTCGCGGGAGCCGAGCACCACCCCGTAGCCGAGCAGGGCCAGCTGGCGGCAGACCTCGCGGCCCACACCGCGGTTGCCGCCCGTCACCACGGCCACCGGCAGGTCAAACGACACGGGCATCCCCGGCGTCGGCCCTGACCGCCTTGTTTGTCATGGCTGTCATCTTGCCATCACCCGGGCGCGGCCCCTGGCTCAAATCATCATCTAGTGGTCACGCGATGGTGACGGATCGGCGGGCGCCGGGGCAGGGGCGGGCTCCAGGGCGGAAGCGGCGCCCGAGGAGGGAGCCGAGCCGGCGTCGGAGGGCGCGAACTGTTCCAGCCGGTAGCGGAGCCTGCAGACGACGACGTTGAGCGTACCGCGCCTGATGGCCCGGTCTATGAGGGCACCGCGCTGGTTGAACAGCACATAGTCCCAGAACTTCGGCGGCTGCACCTCGGGGATCAGCACCACCAGGCGGTGGTAGCGGTCCTCCTCCTCGAGCCGGCAGAGATACTTCACGATCGGCCGCGAGATTGAGCGATGGGCGGTGCGCAGCGTGATCAGCGGGACGTTCGGGCGCCATTCCTCCCAGTGGTGGCGGAACGACACGTCGGCCGCCTCGTCCTCGGGATCGGCGAAGCACACCGTCACGGCGACCACATCATCACCGAGCGACAGCGCCGAGTTGATGCCCGCTGCCGTCAGCCGCGATATCGAGCCGACCGGCACGACGACCAGCGACTTCATCTTCGACGGCGGCTGCGGGGTCTGACCGATCTGCAGCATCGCGCCGATCTTGGCGTAGGTGCGGTGGACCCGGTCGAACAGCAGCACCAGGGCCGGGATGATGATCACGATCAGCCATGCGCCCTCGGTGAACTTGCTGACCAGCTCGATGATCGTGGTCAGCGCGGTCAGCAAGGCCCCGAAGCCGTTGACGGCCGCCCGGCTCTTCCAGCCGGGAGTCCGCTGGGTCCGCCAGTGCTTGACCATTCCGACCTGGGACAAGGTGAACCCGATGAACACCCCGACGGCGAACAGCGGGACCAGCGCCTGAGTGTTGCCGTTGGCGGCGACCAGGAGGACGGCGGCGAAGAGGGCCAGCACCACCACGCCGTAGCGGTGCACCTGCCGGTCCGCGCGCAACGCGAACATGTGCGGCAGGAAATTGTCCCTGGCCAGCAGGGCCGTCAGCACCGGCAGGCCGCCGAACGAGGTGTTGGCGGCCAGCGCGAGCAGCACCATGGTGATGAGCTGGATCGCGTAGAAGGCAAAGTTGCGGCCCAGCGACGCCTCGGTAAGCTGGGCCAGCACCGTGGTGGTCGAGTGCGGCACCACGTCGAATTTGCGGATCAGGATCCCCAGCCCGATCAGCATGACGCCCAGGATGACGCCGAGCCAGACCTCGGTGTGCTGTGCACGGCGCGCCCGCGGCTTGCGGAACTCTGGCACGGCGTTCGCGATCGCCTCCACTCCGGTCAACGCCGAACAGCCGGAGGCGAACGCCTTGAGCAGCAGCAGCAGGCCGACCGTCTCGGTGGCCGCGCCGACATGGTGGTCGAGCGGCACCGCGGGGTGCGCCCGGAACAGGCCGCCGAGAATGACTGCCGCCATCGCGGCGATAAACAGCACCGTGGGCACGGTGAAGACCTTGGCCGATTCCGAGACGCCCCACAGGTTCAGGCCGGTGATGATGGCCAGAGCGGCCAGGCACAGCCAGACCGTGGCGCCGAAGAGCACGGGGAACGCCGAGGTGAGGGCGGCGATGCCGGCCGACACGCCGACGGCGGCGTTCAGCACGTAGTCGACGATCAGCGACGCGGCGGCGACCAGGCTGGCCTGGGTGCCCAGGTGCGCCTTCGACACCGCGTACGCGCCGCCGCCGCTGGGGAAGGCCTCGATCACCTGGCGGTAGGACACCACCAGCGCGGCGAGCAGCAGGACGATCGCGCCGGTGATCGGCAATGAGTAGTGCAGGGCGGTAGCGCCGGCCGCGACCAGCACGACGAGGATGGCCTCCGGCCCATACGCCACCGAGGACAGCGCGTCGAGGGACAGCGCGGCCAGTCCCTGGACGGCGGTCAGCCGATGTTGCTCCTCATGCTCCGCGGCGGCGGGGTTCGTCATAGCTCAAGCATGTCACCGGCACGTGACCACGGACAGGAAGCAGTGCGTGAACGCCTACTGCCGGGTGACGGTCATCTGGCTAGGCCAGGTCCACGATCAGGATGATGACCGCGAGGATCACCACGCCTGCGGTGACGAGCACGCCGGGCGACGCGGGGAGGCGGCGTGACGGCATGACGTCCTCTTCGCCCCGCTCGACAAAGGCCCGGAAGCGCCCGGTATTCGCACTCGGGTCTTCCTCAAACTCCGACATGCGGACGACTTTAGCTGGTCAGCCCGCCTCTGGGGATCGGAACGCGCAGGATCTCCAGTCAGCGCACAGGGGCCAGCGCGTCGGCCCTGTCGACGAGCCGTGACAGCACAATGACGCTTCGCGTCCGGACCACGAACGTCTCGGCCCGGATGCGCTCCATCACGCCCTCGAAATGCCGGACGTCGGCGGCCCTGATGTGAACCAGGGCATCGGCCTCGCCGGTGATGGTGCACGCATCCACCACTTCGGGGTAGCCGCGCACCGCGGCCGCGATCTCATCCGGCGACGTGCGTCCGCCGCAGAACAGCTCGACGTACGCCTCGGTGGTCCAGCCCATGGCCGCGGGATCGACCCGGGCCGAGAAGCCGGTGATGGCGCCCGCGGCCCGGAGCCGGTCCACCCGCCGCTTGACCGCGGGAGCGGACAGGCCGACCTCGTCGCCGATCACCGCGTAGCTGGCCCGGCCGTTCCTCAGCAGCGCGGCGACGATCCGTGCGTCGATGTCATCCACGGGGCCCGCCCACAGGGGGACACCTTACCGGTATCCGGGCATACAACGAGGCTCGGCGTCCCGCTTTCGCCGAGCCTCACTAACTGAGACGCGAAGCTCGCCGTCCTGGTTGACGCGACCGGCATAAACGCCGCAATTCATGGCGCTGCTGCTGGTGGTGTTCCGTTCGGTGGTCATCGCGGTCAGGCGGCGGTGATGAACCTGCTGTCGATCTGCGCCTGTATTGTGCGACGCAGCGGCCGGCTTCGTGGCAGGAGGGAACGCCGATGGAGGGCAGGCATGAGGGCCCGGTAGAGATCGAGCGCGGGATGTACGGCCCGGACGTCACGTTCCTCGGGGTGCCGCGGACCGAGCTCGGCGCGCCCGGTCTGGACGTGGTGTTCATCGGTGCGCCCTACGACGCCGGGACGTCGCACCGGCCGGGAGCCAGGTTCGGGCCGCAGGCGATCCGGACCACGGACTACCTGCCGCACGACGGGTCCCGGCCGCACCTCGCACTCGGCGTGGACCCGCTGGCCGAGCTGCGCTGCGCCGACGCGGGGGACGTGCTGATGCCGGGGGTAGACACGCAGGCCTCGCTGCAGCGGCTGGAGGCCGCCGTTTACGCCGTGGCCTCAGCCGGGGCGATACCGGTGATCCTGGGCGGCGACCACACGATTACGTTTCCCGACGCCACCGGCGTGGCCCGGCACGTCGGCTGGGGGCGGGTGTCGCTGATCCACTTCGACGCGCACGCCGATACCGGCGACACCCAGTTCGGGTCGCTCATCGGGCACGGCACGCCGATGCGGCGGCTGATCGAGTCCGGCGCGGTGCGCGGCGACCGGTTCCTGCAGATCGGGCTGCGCGGATACTGGCCCGAGCCGCCCACGCTGGCCTGGATGGCCAGGCAGCGGATGCGCTCGTTCGAGATGAGCGAGATCGTCGCGCGGGGGCTCGATGAGTGCCTGACCGACGCGTTCGCGATCGCCGTGGACGAATGTGACGGGGTCTTCTTGTCGGTCGACGTCGACGTGGTCGACCCGGGCATGGCCCCGGGCACCGGCACGCCGGAGCCGGGAGGGCTCACCGGCAGGCAGCTGCTGGACGCGGTGCGGCGGATCGCCATGTCGGTGCCCCTGGCCGGCATTGACGTGGTGGAGGTGTCGCCACCGTACGACCAGGCCGATGTGACCGCGTTCCTGGGCAACCGGGTGGTGCTCGAGGCGCTGTCCGGAATCGCCTGGCGGCGCCTGCAGCTGGCCGGTTCGCCGGTCCGGCGGCCGGACTCGCCGCTGCTCGAGGGGCGTTAGTCCCCCGCGAGCCAAAGGGCGCCCGCGGCGACTGGACTCCCCCGCGAGCCAAAGGGCGCCGGCGCCGACTGGACTGACGAGCGAGGAACGAGCGAGGAGGGAAGGCGGCGCCTCAAAAGGCGCCCGGAGGCGAGCGGGACCAGCAGAGCGACGAAGGAGCGAGGAGGGAAGGCGGCGGCTGAAGGCGGCCCGGAGGTGAGCAGGAAATAGAGCCTGGGCCTGGCACTCTGGGCGAACTGATCGGTAACATCTATAGTCGGTGCATGCTGGACGTGACGAGGCTGCGCGTGCTGGTGGCGGTGGCACGGTATGGCTCGGTCACGGCCGCGGCCCGGGCGCTGAACTACGCGCAGCCTTCGGTGAGCCACCACCTGGCCCGGCTGGAGGCGGAGACCGGGACCAAGCTGATCCAGCGGGCCGGGCGGGGGATCAGGCTCACCGACGCCGGCCGGCTGCTGGCCGAGCGCGCCGCCGAGGTGATCGGCAGGCTGGATGCCGCCGAGAGCGAACTGAACGCTTACACCGGGCTGCGGGCCGGCCGGCTGCGGCTCGCGGCGTTCGGGTCGGCGCTGGGCACGATCGTTCCGGCGGCGGCGGCCATGCTTCGAGGCCTGCAGCCCGGCCTTGACCTGCGGCTGACCGAAGCGGAGCCTCCCGAGGCCCTGCGGATGCTCCGCGCCGGGTACGTGGACGTGGCGCTCGTCTTCCGCTACCTCCCGGACGCTCACGGCCCGGACGCGGCGAGTCCGGAGAGCGCGCCTGGCGCGCCGGATTCCGGGGGTCCGGCTGGTCAAGAGGGTACGGGGATCCAGGCGGGCGCGATGGGAACCGGAGGGTCCGTGTCCGGCATCGCGGGCCTGGCCGGGGACGATGACGTCGGTATCGACATCACCGAAGGGCTGCGCGAACGGCTCATCCTCGATGAACCCGTACACCTGGTTGCCCCGGCACATGCGGGCGACCAGCCCGCGGCCGACCTGTCCAGATACGCGCGCCATCGCTGGATCGCAGGCTGCGACCGCTGCCGGGCCACCCTGCTCAGGCAGTGCGCGCGGGCCGGGTTCACGCCGAAGATCGCGTTCACCACCGACGACTACGTCGCCGTCCAGGCGCTCGTGGCCGCCGACCTGGGTGTGTCGACGCTTCCCGCGCTCTGCCTGCGGGCCGCGCGCCATCCCGGGGTCAAGACGGTGCCGCTGGCGGGCGCTCGCAGGCAGGTGTTCGCGGTCCGGTACGGCGACCCGCCGGACCCGCCCCCGGTGACCCTGCTCATGGACGTCCTGCGGACCGCCGCCGAGCCGGGATCGCGCGCGCCGGCCGGCGCCGGGAGTCCGGAGGGCTCCGGCGACGACCAGGCCCCCCCGGGGCCGCCGGGATGACTCCCGTCCAGCACCCGCCCGCCGAGCCCGGCGGGCGGGAGGTCCGGGGCAACCTCGATCCGATCCCCGGCCAGCTTGCCCTGCCGGGTATGCCGCCGTTCCGGGATGCCGGGAACGGGCAGCTCCTGCTGCCGGGCCTGGACGACCTGACCGGTCCGGCGGGGACGGGCGATCCGGAGCTGGCCGCGGTGGCGGCCGAGCTCGCCGCGCTTGACTCCGGCGGCGCGCGGATGGGCGCCGCCATCCGCGGCGCGCTCGACATGCTCCTCGACGGCCAGCACACCGGCCGCTACCGCTGGGACCAGCTGCACAAGACCGAGAAGACCCACGCCGGGACCCTGGTCGAGATCGCCCTGGCCCGGGCGCTGCGGCTCGCCGACGGCACCGGGCTGGACGCGGACGGCTCGCGGATGGCCGACGCGATCCGGGGGGCGCTCGACATGCTGCTGGACGGCCAGCACACCGGCCGCTACCGCTGGGATCAACTGCACAAGACGGAGAAGACCCACGCCGGGACGCTCGTCGAGATCGCCCTGGCCCGGGCGCTCCACCTGGCCGACGGGACGGCGCTCGACTACACGATCGCGGGTGCGGACGTGGACTGCAAGTTCTCGCACCGGATGGGCGGCTGGATGATCCCGCCCGAGGCCGACGGGAAGCTGCTGCTCCTGGTGCAGGCCAGCGACGAGGACGGCACCTGGTCAGCCGGCCTGCTGCGGGCCGCGGAGGAGAATCTGCGTCCGGCCGGCAACCGCGACCTCAAACGCGCGCTGAACGATCGCGGTCGCGCGGCGGTGTGCTGGCTGCACGCCCGTGCCCCGCTGCAGGAGAACGCCCTCATCAAGCTGCCCGGACCGGACGTGGCGGCCGTGTTCGCCTTCCCTTCTGGCCAGCAGCGGGTGAACGAGCTGTTCCGGCGGGCGCAGCGGATGCGGGTGAGCCGGACCGTGGTGGCCACGGTGGCCAGGCAGGACGACTACATGAAGCGGGTGCGGGACGGCGGC
>JASHYW010000659.1 GCA_030042885.1 Streptosporangiaceae bacterium
GGCGACAGCAACCGTACGGACGAGGCAGCGCTCACCGGCCAGCAGACCCAACCTGGTCAGCGTCGGCACCATCGTCTGGCTCTCCTCTGAGCTGATGTTCTTCGCGGCGCTGTTCGCGATGTACTTCACTATCAGGTCGGTGAATAAGGGCGAGGGGCTGCCCTGGCCGGGCGCGCACCTGGACCTCAGGCTCAGCACGATCAACACCCTGGTGCTGCTGCTGTCCAGCGTCACCTGCCAGATGGGCGTGTTCGCGGTCGAGCGCGGCCAGATCAAGCGCACCAGGTCCATCTTCCATCCGATGAGCTGGGGCCTGCGGGAATGGTACGTGCTGTCCTTCCTGATGGGGCTGTACTTCGTGCTCGGGCAGGGCTACGAGTACCTGGACCTGATCAGGCACCAGGGCCTGACGCTGTCCTCCAGCGCGTACGGCTCGGTGTTCTACATCCCGACCGGATTCCACGGGCTGCACGTCATCGGCGGCCTCGTCGCGTTCCTCTTCCTCCTCGGCCGGACCTATGCCGCCAAGAGACTCACCCATGAAGTGCAGGTCAGCGCGATCGTCGTGTCGTATTACTGGCACTTCGTGGACGTGGTTTGGATCGGCCTGTTCACCACCATCTACCTCATCCACTAGTCAGGGGACAGCGAGTGAGCTGGATCAACGCCAGGCGCAGGCGGCCGGCCGCCGGCTACGCGGCCCTGCTGCTCGCGCTCGTCGTTGTCACGCTGCTGTACGGGGTCATCACGCGCCAGGGCACCGGCGCGCAGGCGGCCCCGACCACGGAGCAGCAGGACATCGCGAACGGCAAGGCCCTGTTCGACGTGAACTGCGCGACCTGCCACGGCTTCGGCGCAGTGGGCACCCCCGGCGTGGCGCCCAGCCTGATCGGCGCGGGCTCGGCCGCCGTCTACTTCCAGATGTCCACCGGCCGCATGCCGGCCAAGGAGGTCGGCGCGGAGAACGAGCGCAAGCCGACGCTGTTCACCGAACAGCAGATCCTCGACATCGCCGCCTACATCCAGTCCATCGGCGGCGGTCCGGAGATTCCGACCCCCGAGCAGGTCTCCACCGAGGGAGCGAACACCGCGCTCGGGTCGCAGCTGTACAGCGCCAACTGCGCGCAGTGCCACGGCTTCGCCGGGGCGGGCGGCGCGCTGACCTACGGCAAGGACGCGCCGCCGATGACCCAGTCCACCCCCACGCAGATCTACACGGCCATGCTGACCGGTCCGGAGGCGATGCCGGTGTTCTCCGACGGGACGATCCCGCCGCAGGCCAAGCGCGACATCATCGCCTACATCGTGGACACGCGGGCCGAGCCCAACCCCGGCGGGTTCTCACTCGGCCGCACCGGGCCCATCACCGAGGGCCTGGTGATCTTCCTGGGCGGGATGGGCTTCCTGGTGCTGATTGCGATGTGGATCACCGCTAAGCGGCGTGAGCCCTGGGACGTATCGCAGTCGAGAGGCACGGGGACGTCGGGGACGGAGCACTGATGAGCGAAATGGATGAGACCGAGGGCCCGGAGGGGTCGGAGGTCCATGAGGACTCCGAGGTGCCCGCCGCGCCGCACCGGGTGATCGGGACTCCGCCGCCGTCGCCGCGGCTGCTCGGCTCGGGAGACGGCGGCGCGGGGGCTGCGGGTCAGGCCCCGGCCGGTGGCGCGGGCGGCGCCGTGGCCGTCGTGGAGCCCGAAGAGGAGCCGCTGCCCGCTGAATCGGACTATCCCGCGCACGCCACGAACGCCGAGAAGCTCGTCGCGGCGTTCTTCCTGCTCGCCTTCATCGCGGGCTGCGGGTTCATCACCGCCTACATCGGCCTCGGGGTCCACTCGGTCGACAAGGTCCTGCGCTCCAACCTGGCGCTGGGCCTGTCGCTGTCGGTGGCGCTGCTCGCCATGGGCATGGGGGCGCTCATATGGGTCCGGCACCTGATGCCGGACGTGGAGATGGTCGAGGAACGGCACGAGATGCGGTCCACGGACGCGGACCGCGCCGCCTTCGGTGAGTACTTCGAGGAGGGCACGGCGGCCAGCCAGTTCGCCAAGCGGCCGATCGTCCGGCGCACCCTCATGCTCGCCACGCTGCCGCTGGCCGCCATCCCGCTGGTGGTGCTGCGCGACCTGGGCCCGCAGCCCGGCACCAGCCTGCGGCACACCGTGTGGAGCCCGGGCCGGCGGCTGCTCATCTACGGCACCAACCAGCCGGTCACCCCGGCGCAGATCAGCGCGCCCGGCTCCATGATCACCATCGTCCCCGACGGCTACCAGGACGACCTGGACGCGCTGGCCAAGGCCACCGTGATCATCATCAAGTTCCGGCCCGGCGAGCTGAACATCCCCACCAGGATGAACGGCGGCACGGTGATCGGCACGATGAACTGGACGGTCGACAACATCGTGGCCTACTCCAAGATCTGCACCCACGTGGGCTGCCCGGTGGCGCTGTACGAAGAGACCACCCACCACATCCTGTGCCCCTGCCACCAGTCCACGTTCGACGCGGCGACCGGCGCGACCGTGATCTTCGGCCCGGCGCCGCGGCCGCTGCCGCAGCTGCCCATGACCGTGGACGCGCAGGGCTACCTGGTGGCCAGGAGCGAGTTCACCCAGCCCGTCGGTCCGAGTTTCTGGGAGCGCGGATGAGCGAGGGGCCAGCAGTGAGTGAGACCGTCAACATTCCCAAGGCGCTCAGCGGCACCGGATCATGGCTGGACGACAGGTTCCGCGGAGCCCGCGGGCTCCGGGTGTTCATGCGGAAGGTCTTCCCTGACCACTGGTCGTTCATGCTGGGCGAGATCGCGCTGTGGTCGTTCGTCATCCTGCTGCTGACCGGGACCTTCCTGTCGCTGTTCTTCGTCCCGTCCATGACCGAAGTGGTCTACCACGGCTCCTACGTCAAGCTCGACGGCCTCCGGATGAGCGAGGCGTACGCCTCGACGCTGAATATCAGCTTCGACGTGCGCGCCGGGCTGCTGATGCGGCAGATCCACCACTGGGCCGCGGACCTGTTCATGGCCGCGCTCATCATCCACATGCTGCGGGTGTTCTTCACCGGCGCCTACCGCAAGCCCCGCGAGGTCAACTGGCTGATCGGGATCGCGCTGTTCACGCTGGGGCTGCTCGAGGGGCTGTTCGGCTACTCGCTGCCC
>JASHYW010000660.1 GCA_030042885.1 Streptosporangiaceae bacterium
GCTGACGAAGGTGGACAGCCCGGGCAGCGACAGCCCGGCCAGGCCGGCCACCAGGAACAGCCCGGCCAGCAGCGGCGCCACCTTCTGCACGCCGCCGAAGTCCGCGATCCGGTCCGACCCGCGCCTGGTGATCAGGAAGCCGACCAGGATGAACAGCGCGCCGGTGACGAACGCGTGGTTGACCATGTACAGCGTCGCGCCCGCCACGCCCTGGCTGGTCATCGCGAAGATGCCGAGCACGATGAGGCCGAAGTGGGAGATGGAGATGTAGCCCATCAGCCGCTTCAGGCCGGCCTGGCCGATCGCCACGACGGCCCCGTACAAGATGCTGATCACCGCCAGCGTGATGATCAGCGGCGTGAAGTACTTCGCCCCGGCCGGGAACAGCTCGAAGCAGTACCGCAGCATGCCGAACGTCCCGACCTTGTCCATCATGCCGAGCATGAGTACGGCCGTGCCGGGCTGCGCCGCGTCCGTGGCGTCGGGCAGCCAGGTGTGGAACGGCCACAGCGGTGCCTTGATCGCGAACGCGATGAAGAACCCGAGGAACAGCCACTTGCTCACGGTTGGGCTCAGCGGCACGTGGATCAGCACGTTGAACAGGAACGTGCCGTGGTGCCCGGTGACGGCGCTGCGCGTGGAGTACACGTACAGCGCGATGACCGCGACCAGCATGAGCAGCCCGCCGAGCAGGCTGTAGAGCAGGAACTTGACCGCCGCGTACTGCCGCTTGCCCACCCCGTAGCTGCCGATCATGAAGTACATCGGCACCAGCATGGCTTCGAAGAACACGTAGAACAGGAAGACGTCAATGGCCGCGAAGACGCCGATCATCATCGTCTCGAGGACCATCATCAGCGCGAAGTACGTCTTGACGCTGTGCCTCGGCCCAGGGGGGCCAGGGGGGGACGGGGGGGCGGGCAGCCCCCCCGTCGTGTTGTTCTGGGGGGGTCGTCGTCCCCCCGAGGCAATAGAGCCCTCGGCGTCGTTCCAGGAGGCGAGGATCACCACCGGCATCAGCACCGCGGACATGGCGATGAGCACCAGCGCGATGCCGTCCACCCCGAGCGCGTAGTGCACGCCGAAGGCCGGGATCCACGAGTAGACCTCGGTGAACTGGTAGTTCGGGCCGCCGACCTGGAACTTGACCGCGATGATGATCACCACGAGCAGCGTCAGCAGCGAGAACGCCAGCGCGAGCCACTTGGCGAGGGCGTTGCGCGCTTGCCGGTCGGCCTCGGCGCTGTCGGCCGGCAAGCCCGGGATCAGGGCGATCACGATCGCGCCGAGCAGCGGGACCGCGCCTGCCACGGTCAGCCAGGGAAAGCCGTTCATCTAGAGCCTCACCGCCAAGAGCAAGGCGACCAGCAGCACGGCGCCGAAGAACATGGAAAGGGCGTAGGAGCGCACGAAGCCTGTCTGCATCTTGCGCCACCGTCCGGATGTCCCGCCCACCAGTGCGGCGAGCGAATTCACCAGGCCGTCCACGCCGCGGTTGTCGAAGTACACAGAAAGCCTGGTCAGCCACTGGCCGGGGCGCATCAGGACCGACTCGTTGAACGCGTCGCCGTAGAGGTCCTTCCTGGCCGCGACGACGGGAAACCGCCCCGCGGGCGCGGTCTGCGGGACCGGGACCCTTCCGTACATCGCCCAGGCGAGACCCACCCCGGCCAGGGCCAGCACCAATGCCACCGTCCCGGCGACGGTGAGGAAGCCGTGCGAGACAGGCGGCACCCCGACCACGGGGGCGAGGAATTTCTCGAGCCGGTCGTTGATGATGAGGAACGCGCCCGCGCCGACCGAGCCGATCGCCAGCACGATCATCGGCCAGGTCATCACCGGAGGCGATTCGTGCGGATGGGGCACGTGTGAGGCTTGTTCGGTTCCGCCCCGCCCGGCGGCGGCCTCCGCCTCCCAGCGCCGCTTCCCGTACCAGGTCATGAGCATCATCCGGGTCATGTAGAACGCGGTGATGCCCGCCCCGATCAGCGCGCAGATGCCGAGGATCCAGCCGCCCGTGCCGTGCTCGGTGAAGTCGCCCTCGATGATGGGGTCCTTGGTGAACCACCCGGAGAACGGCGGGATGCCGATGATGGCCAGGTACGCCAGGCCGAACGTCACGTAGGTGACCGGCAGGAAGCGGGCCAGCCCCCCGTACCGCCGCATGTCCTGCTCGTCGTCCATGGCGTGCATCACCGAGCCCGCGCCGAGGAACAGCCCGGCCTTGTAGAAGCCGTGCGCGAGCAGCAGCGCGATCGCGAACACGTACCCCTGGGGCCCGAGTCCCGCGCCGAGGGTCATGTAGCCGATCTGGCTCATGGTGGACCCGGCGAGCGACTTCTTGATGTCGTCCTTGGCGCTGGCGATGATGCCGCCGAACAGCAGCGTGACCGTGCCCACCACGGCTATCCCGATCTGCGCGTCTTCGCTGACCGCGAGGATCGGGTTGGACCGCACGAGCAGGTACACCCCGGCGGTGACCATGGTGGCCGCGTGGATCAGCGCCGACACGGGCGTCGGGCC
The DNA here is from genome assembly GCA_030042885.1 of Streptosporangiaceae bacterium. The sequence continues at coordinate 2,524 of JASHYW010000660.1, forward strand.
CTCCATCGCGTCCAGCAGCCAGGACTGCAGCGGAACCTGCGCTGACTTCCCGCACGCGCCGAGCAGCAGCAGGAAGCCCAGCGCGGTGGCCACGCCGCTCCCGGCCGAGCCCACCTTGCTGAAGACCCCGGTGAAGTTCATCGTGCCGAACTCGGCGAACATCAGCATGATCGCGATGGACAGCCCGGCGTCGCCGACCCGGTTGACGACGAACGCCTTTTTCGCCGCGACCGCCGCCGAGTTCCTGAACTGCCAGAACCCGATCAGCAGGTAGGACGCCAGGCCGACTCCTTCCCAGCCGACGTAGAGCACCAGGTAGTTGTCGGCTAGCACCAGCAGCAGCATGGAGGCGACGAACAGGTTCATGTAGCCGAAGAACCGCCGCCGCTCGCTGTCGCGGGCCATGTAGCCGACCGAGTAGATGATGATCAGCGACCCGACCCCGGTGATCAGCAGCACGAAGCAGATCGACAGCGGGTCGATCAGCAGCGCCACGTTGACCTGGAAGTGCGCCACCGGGATCCAGGAGTACAGGTGCCGGTCCTGTTCCCGGTCGGTGTCCCCCAGCAGGGTGAAGAAGGCGATCACGCCGTAGACGAACGCCGCTACCGGCATCGCGACCCCGAGCAGGTGCCCCCACCGGTCCGTGCGCCGGCCGCCGGCCAGCAGCACCGTGGCGCCGAACAGGGGGAAGACGAGCAGCAGCCATGAGGCCCGCA
>JASHYW010000661.1 GCA_030042885.1 Streptosporangiaceae bacterium
TTATCCCGCCAACCCCCCCAGGGCCGGAAGGCAGCAAGGGTACGCGGGCTCTGACGGGTGTGCGGGGGGTCCCCCGTCACCGGTGAGGATGAGCTGATGGCAGCAGGCGCGTCGGAACGTGAGGGAACGCCCCCGGCCAGCCTGGCTCTGTACCGCAAGTACCGCCCGGCCACGTTCGCTGAGGTGAAAGGGCAGGATCATGTCACCGGCCCGCTCAGGCAGGCGCTGCGCACCGGGCGGATCAATCACGCGTACCTGTTCAGCGGGCCGCGCGGATGCGGCAAGACCTCCAGCGCCAGGATCCTCGCCCGCTCGCTGAACTGCGTCAATGGCCCCACCCCCGATCCCTGCGGCGTCTGCGAGTCCTGCGTGGCGCTGGCGCCGAACGGGCCGGGCAGCATCGACGTGATCGAGATCGACGCCGCCTCGCACGGCGGGGTGGACGACGCCAGGGAGCTACGCGAGCGTGCTTTCTACACTCCGGTGTCCGGGCGCTTCAAGATCTACATTATCGACGAGGCGCACATGGTCACCCAGCAGGGTTTCAACGCGCTGCTCAAGCTGGTGGAGGAGCCCCCGCCGCACCTGAAGTTCATTTTCGCCACCACCGAGCCGGAGAAGGTCATCCCGACCATCAGGTCCCGCACGCACCACTACCCGTTCCGCCTGGTCCCCCCGTCTGTCCTGCGGGAGCTGATGCAGGACATCTTGCGCTCCGAAGGCGTGCCGGTCGAGGATGCGGTGCTGCCGCTGGTGGTGCGGGCCGGGGCCGGATCGGTCCGGGACTCGCTGTCCGTCCTGGACCAGCTGCTGGCGGGCAGCGACGCATCCGGGCTCAGCTACGACCGCGCCGTCGCGCTGCTCGGGTACACCGACGCGAGCCTGCTGGATGAGATCGTCGGCGCGTTCGCCGCGGCCGATGGGGCAGCGGTGTTCGGCGTGGTGAACCGGGTCATCGACGGCGGGCACGAGCCGCGCAGGTTCGCGGCCGACATGCTGGACCGGTTCCGTGACCTGATCATCTTGGCCGCCGTGCCTGACGCAGCCGAGATCGGGCTGCTCGACCTCCCGCCGGACCGGGCCGAGCGGATGGCCGCCCAGGCGGGCCGGTTCGGCCAGGCGGGGCTGACCCGCGCGGCCGAGATCGTCAGCGCGGGCCTGGACCAGATGCGCGGGGCCACCTCACCCCGGCTGCTGCTCGAGCTGATGTGCGCGCAGGTCCTGCTGCCTGCGGCCGCTACCGACGAGAAATCGCTGCTCGCTCGCCTTGAGCGGCTGGAGTCGGCTGGCCGCGGAACGCCCGCCCCGCCGCCGCAGTCACCTTCGCCCCCGCCGTACTCCGGGACCAGCGATTATCCCGAACGGACCGGGGTTGCCGCGGTCGCTGAACGGGCGAGCGCTCCGCCCGCCGACCCGGCCAGGGCGGTCGAAGCGCCCGAGCCGGATGACGCTCCTCCGGCCACGTCGCCCGCGAGTGGCTCGGCGTCGGCTGATTCACTGCGGCAGAACTGGAGTGCGGTCCTGGACGCGGTCAAGCGGCAGCGGCGGGTGGCGTGGATCCTGCTCAGCAACGCGAGCGTGCAGTCCCTGGACGACGGGGTGCTCACCCTTCGGTTCGCCAGGGACGGAGACCTGAAGGGTTTCAGCACAAGCGGCTGCGATGCCGACCTCAAGCGGGTCCTGAGCACGGGATTCGGCCTGAACGTGGTGGTCAGGGGCGTGACCGGCGCAGATCCGGTCTCCGGCAGGACCAGGTCCGCCGGCCCGGTCGGCCCCGGCCCGGCCAGTCCCGGCCCGGGCCCGGAATCGGCGGGCTCCGGCCGCCCGGGCCGCCCGCCTGCGGCCGCCCAGTCCGGTGCCCCGCACCACCACGATGAGCCGCCGTCCGGTGAGATGCATTCGGGCGATCATGACGAACCTGCTGACGAGCAGGCTTCCGGCGCGGCGGAACTCACCGGTATGGACCTGATCCAGCGTGAGCTGGGCGGCCAGGTGATCAGCGAGATCGAAGACTGAGTCGGCGAGCCCTTATCCGTGCTCGGCTGGTCCGGGGTGGTCGTAGGCTCTGCGTAGGAGGCCGATGTGGAACCCCAGATGGATATGCAGCAGCTGTTCGCGGCGGCGCAGCAGATGCAGGAACAGCTCATGAACGCCCAGCAGGCGCTGGCCGACGCCGAAGTCACAGGGACGGCGGGCGGCGGCCTGGTCCGGGCTACCGTCAATGGCCAGGGCGAGCTCATGGACCTCAGCATCGACCCGGCCGCGGTCGATCCGGCGGATCCGGAGGAGACAGCCCGGACCATCGCCGATCTCGTGCTCGCCGCGGTTCGCGACGCGTACCGCGCCGCCGAGGCGCTTCAGCAGCAGCAGATGGGACCTCTTGCTGCCGTCATGTCGGGCGCTGGCATGCCCGGCGGCCTCGACCTGCCTAGCGGCCTCAACCTGCCTGGCGGGCTCGACTTGTCCGGCCTTGGAATCGGCGCTCCCGGCGGGCACGAGGACGACCCGGACGAGGACGATGACCCGGAGACCTAGGGATCTGCCGTGTACGAAGGGGTTATCCAGAACCTCATCGACGAACTCGGCCGGCTGCCGGGGGTCGGGCCGAAAGGCGCCCAGCGCATCGCGTTTCACCTGCTGGCCGCCGATCCGGCGGATGTCAGGCGGCTCGCGGATGTCCTGATCGAGGTCACCGAGCGGGTGCGGTTCTGCCGGATCTGCGGGAACGTGGCCG
>JASHYW010000662.1 GCA_030042885.1 Streptosporangiaceae bacterium
GGGATCCTGGCCGAGCCCAGGTGCAGGGTCATGTCCGGCGGCAGGCGGAGTTGCCCCGGCAGCCAGAGCCGGACATCGGCCAGCCTGGTCATCGTCCAGCGGCCCGCCTCCACCAGGGCCATGCCCCGTGCCGGGACGTCCGCCTGCAGGCCGCGGAGGTTGAGAGCCACCCTGGCCACCCCGCGCACCGACGGGACTGGCTCGTTCAGCGACTCGATACCCCGGATCCTGGCCGGGCGCATGGACGGGGTGAGCAGCAGTTCCTGGCCGGTGCGCACCGTTCCGGCGGGCAGCGTGCCGGTGATGACCGTGCCGCTGCCCCTGATGCTGAACGACCTGTCCACCCAGAGCCGGACCGGGGCCGCGGCGTCGGGAACGGGCAGCGCCGCGGCCAGCCGGGCCAGCGCGGCCCGCAGTTCGGGCAGCCCGGCACCGGTCACCGAGCTCACCGCGACCGCCTCGACGGTGCCCAGGCTGGTGGCGGCGATCTTCGCCACCGCCCGCCGCATCGCGGGGCCGGGATCGGCCAGGTCCGAGCGCGTCACGGCGAGCAGGCCGTGCCGGATGCCGACCGCGTCGACGGCGGCCAGGTGCTCGGCCGACTGCGGCATCCAGCCGCCATCCGCGGCGACCACGAACAGCACCGCGGGGACCGGACCGACGCCGGCTAGCATGTTCGGCACGAACCGCTCGTGACCTGGTACGTCCACGAAGGCCAGGCGCTGCCCGCCGGGCAGGCTCATCCAGGCGAACCCGAGGTCGATGGTCAGTCCCCGCCGTCGCTCCTCGGCCCACCGGTCAGGCTCCATCCCGGTCAGCGCACGCACCAGCGCCGACTTGCCATGGTCCACGTGACCCGCGGTAGCGATGACCTGCATGGGCCGTCGGCTATGACTCGGGGTCCGCGGGGGCCCGGGCGACGGGCACCGCGGCCAGGATGGCGTCGGCCAGGCGCTGATCGTCTTCTGGAGCCACCGAGCGCAGGTCGAGCAGCAGCCGGCCTGCTTCCAGGCGGCCGACCACGGCAGGGAACTCGCCACGGGCTACTCGCGGCCCGTAGCGCAACGGCCCGGCCAGCGCATCGGGTAGGCTCACCGCCGCGCTGGCCAGTTCCACGCCCGGCGCGCCCCCGCCGCCGACGGCGGATGTGGCTGCCACCACGTGAGCGTCGAGGCCTGCCCCGGCCAGACGAGCCACGGAACGTTCGGCCCGCTGAACGAGGGAAGCCGGGTCGGCGCCCAGCGCCGTGGCTACCGGCGGTACCGGTCCTGCCAGGGTGGCCTCCAAAGCGGCGAGGGTGAGCTTGTCGACCCGGAGCGCGCGGGCCAGCGGGTGGCGGGTGAGGCGGACCACCAGGTCGGTGCGGCCGAGCAGCAGGCCGGCCTGCGGGCCGCCGAGGAGCTTGTCGCCGCTCGCGGTGACCAGAGCGGCCCCGTCGCGCAGCGCGCCCGCGGCGCTGGGTTCGCCGGGCAGCAGCGGGTGCGGGGCCAGCAGCCCGGACCCGATGTCGAACACGACCGGGACGTTGTGGCTGTCCCCCAGCTCGGCCAGCTCGGGAACACCGACGGCGGCGGTGAAGCCCTCGATGCGGAAGTTGGACGGATGCACCTTGAGGATGAAGGCGGTCCGACGGCTGGTCGCCTCGGCGTAGTCCGCGATCGTGGTCCGGTTGGTGGTGCCCACCTCGCGCAGTGCCGCGCCGGTCGAGATCAGCAGGTCGGGCAGCCGGAACCGGTCCCCGATCTCGATCAGCTCACCGCGGCTGACCACGATCTCCGGGGTACCGAACCTCGTGGGTCCGGCCAGTGCGGTTGCCGCGAGGACCAACGCGGCCGCGTTGTTGTTCACCACGGCCACCGCCTCAGCGTCAGGGACGGCGCGGGCCAGGGCATCGAGCGCGCCCGCGCCGCGGCGCGCCCGGAACCCGGTGGCCAGGTCGAACTCCAGGTCGCAGTAGCCTGCCGCCGCCCCGATCGCGTCTACCGCCGCCGCCGACAGCGGAGCACGGCCCAGGTTGGTATGGACCAGCACCCCGGTCGCGTTGATCACCGGGGTCAGCGCGGCGGCCCGGAGCGGCAGTTCGGCGACCGCCGCGTCGGCCACCTCATCCGGGCTGATGTGACCGTCCCTGGCCCGCTGCTGCGCGCGGCTCACCGCCGCCTTGACCAGCGCCCGGCCCAGCCTGCGTTCCGCCGCCACCAGCCTCGGGTCGGCCAGCAGCAGGTCGGTTCGCGGCACGAAACGCCTGCTGTCCACGTCGCGAACGATACCCCTCCGCCGGCATACCACGCGTGCCCCGGGGTGGGGCTGGCGGTCAGACCCGCTCACCACACCGAGCCCGCACCCGAGCCGACCGTTCCCGCCGAAACCGTCCCAATCCGGAGGGGCAGCGACGTCGGGCACGTCAAGGCCGAGGACACCCACACCATCGTGTAGGCCACTCCCGCGATAGCGTTCGGCTGGAACGACATCGCTGCGCGCAGGATGCCTAGACTGCCGACTACTGGCCGGGCGCTTTCGTGCTAGCGTCCGCACTTGACATCCTCCTCCGCCTGAAGGCGGATTCCAACTACTCACGTCTGATTAAGGAGTCGAGCAGGTGAGGTTCGCGGTTCACCGGCCGGGCTACCCCGTCGCCTCCCCGCGCAGTCACGGCGTGCCCCGCCGCGGCGTTCCTGGCCGCGTTCACATCAGCGTTGACCGTCAGGCCGCAGGCGCGGCACCGGAACCTCGATTGGCTCTCTCGCGATTCCGGGTCGCGGTGCCCGCAGCCCGAGCAGGTCTGCGACGTGTACCCGGGGTTGATCCTCTCCACCCTGCCGGGGGCCTTATCCTCCAGCCGACGGACCAGCAGCCCCCAGCCCGACCGCAGGATCTCCCGGTTGAGCGCGGCCTTGGCGCGGACGTTCCGGCCAGGATTTTTTCCGGGGAGGTGAAGCGGCGTTTCCGCCCCGGCATGAAAGCCGGGGTCGCCGTGCCGCGATCCCGATGACGGGAAATCTCGGGGGCCCCCCAGGCGACGTCGCTGCTGCACGCGTACCACCTGGTAATCAAGACGGCCAGCCCAGGACGGCGGAGAAGCGCGGCGAAGCAGGCCCGGCCGGCCTGCGGCTGTTCGGCTACCGGCTCACCCCGCCCGGCCTGGCCATCGTCCTGGCCACGACGCTGGCGCTGGCGCTACGGCTGTTCACGCTGACCAGGCCCGGGTTCCTCACGGGAGTCTCCGAATACGACGACGGCGTCTACCTGGGCGCGGCGATCCGGCTGACCCAGGGTGCGCTGCCCTACCGGGACTACGCCTTTGTCCAGCCGCCGGGCATGCTGGTGCTGATGACGCCAGCGGCGCTGGTCGCCAGGCTGACGACCACGGCGACGGCGATCGCGTTCGCCCGGGTGCTCACCGTGCTGGCCAGCACCGCGTGCGTGCCGCTGGCCGGGAACCTGGTGCGCTACCGCGGCGCCCTGGTGACCGCTGTGACCTGCGGGATTCTCGCGGTCTATCCTGACGACATCGCGGCCGCGCACACGCTGCTGCTCGAGCCGTGGATGAACCTGTGCTGCCTGCTGGCCGCGAACGCCGCCTTCCGCCGCGGCAGGATCACACGTCCGGCCCGGCTGGCCTGGGCGGGCGTGGCGCTCGGCGTGGCCGGCGCGGTGAAGTTCTGGGCCGTGGTGCCCGCGGTGGTGCTGCTGGCGGCCTGCCTGATCGTCACCGGGCAGCGGGCCCGCCGTGCCGGCGCCTACCTGGCCGGCCTGGCAGCCGGGTTCGTCCTGCCGGTGGCACCGTTCGCGCTGGCCGCGCCGGCCACGTTCGTCCGCAGCACGCTGCTCGACCAGGCCAGCCGGGTAGGGACCACCGTCCCGCTGTCGCTGCGCCTGGCCCATCTGACCGGCCTGATCGACGTGATGACCACCGACGGCAAGCTGTCGCTGCAGGCCGGATCGCACTCGCTGTTCTCCAACAGCGTGGTGGCCGGCCTGTCCACGGCCAGCGCCGGGTGGCTGCCGTTCGCCGTCACCGCCATCGGCGTCGCCGCGATCGCGGCCGGCTACGGCGCCTCACCGCGCAGGCCGTCCCATCTGGAGTGGTTCTCGCTGATCACCATGGTGCTCGCGACCGTGCTCATCCTCAGCTACTCGGCGTTCTTCTATCACTACCCGGCCTTCGTGGCGCCCTGGCTGGCGCTGACCGCGGGTGGCGCGGCGGGAAGCCTGGCCGGAAGCCGGCGGTTCCGGCGGGTGCTGATGGCCGCCTTCGCGGTCCTCATCGCCGGCATCGTGGTGATGCAGGTGGCTGAGGTAGCGACGGTCAGCGTGACCAGCAGCGCGGCGATCGGGCGGCTGATCCCGAAGGGCGCGTGCGTGGTCACCGACGAGACCTCCGTGGCGATTTCCGCGGACCGGTTCGCCTCCCCGGGTCCGGGGTGTTCGGACATCATCGATTCGCTGGCAACCACCCTCGTACTCAGTCACGGGGTCAGCGTGCAGGCCGGGGCGGCTAAGTCGGCATCGGTGGTCGCCGCGTGGCAGGCCATCCTCGGCCACTCCGACTACGTCTGGCTGTCCGGCGGCAACCCCCGCAGGATCCCGTGGACGCCTGCGCTGACCGCCTGGTTCCACCAGAACTTCCGGCCGCTGGGACCGTCCAATCCCAGCCTCGGCCAGCTCTACGTCCGGGAGCGCTGAGGCGTACCGGAGCGCTGGCGCTGCGATGCCCGCGAGGTCCGCAGCGCGTACGCGGCGGCAGCCAGCGCGAGCAGGAACAACGCGAAGCCAGCGATCACGTAGAGGTTGCCGACGATCTCCTGCAGGCCGCGCCAGTGGTACTCGATGTAACGCGGGTTGTCCCCGCTGCTGAAGGCCGACAGCGGCGCGTACCAGATCAGGCCGCCCTGGAGCAGCCCGGTGTCGCCGCCGGGCCACAATCGCGGCCACGCGCCAAACGTCACCACGACCGCGGCGGCCGCGGCGGCCCAGGCGGCGCATGCCCAGCGGCGCCTGGCCCTGAACGCCGCGTCGACCAGCACCGCGAGACCGGGGGCGACCCACACCCAGTGGTGATCCCAGCTGATCGGCGAGACGAGCAGCGCGGTCAGCGCGCAGACCATCAGGCCCGCGAAGGTGTACCCGGCCCGGTCAAGCAGGGCCGCGGCGGCCAGGCCCACGATCCCGGTCACGATGGCGATCGCGAGCCACAGCGGCCCGGCACTGGCCACGCTGCCGATCAGCCTGGTGATCAGGCCGCGTTCCGACTGGTTCAGCATCGTGCCGACGAACCCGGTGCGGCTGGCCTGCAGGAAGTAGCCATGCAGCCACCACTGACGGGACGCATGCGGAAGCACAGTGAACCCGACGAGCACCGTGACCACGAACGCCGCCGTGGCCACCGCGGCCTGCCGGAAGCGGCGGGTGACCAGCAGGTACGCGATGAAGAGCAGCGGCACCAGCTTGATGCCGGCCGCGATGCCGGTTCCCGCGCCCTTCCACCACCGCCGGTCCGGCTGGCACAGGTCCCAGACGATGAGCGCCATCAGCATGAGCTCGATCTGTCCCAGGAACAGGGTCCGCTGCACCGGCTCCAGCCACAGCGCGACGCCGGTCACCAGCAGCGTCGCCCCGGTCCTGGCCATCCCCCGCCAGCCGAGCTCGCGGAACGCGATCCAGACCGTCACCGTCAGCGAGGCGAGGGACACCGCGGCCAGCACGTCCAGCAGCACGTGGAACCGCACCGACGTGATCAGCGCGAACAGGACCGCGGCGAACGGGGTGTAGGTGAACTGAATACCGGGCTGGAGCTGCCACGCATACAGCTGGGCCGGCTTGTTCCTGGCCAGTTCGCCGCCCATCAGGTACACGTGCAGGTCGAACCCCTTGAGCATGCTGATCGCCGGGTGTGTCGCGAGCGCGACCGCATACAGCCCGGCGGACGCCGCGGCCACCGCGATGCCAACGGCGAGCAGCATGCGGTCCCTTCGCCGCCGGCCGACCGTGATGGCCGGGTGACGGCTGGCCAGGCCTGTGTCAGTCCTCATCGCTGGCTCCATTATCCCGGCTGGGCTCGGCCCGATCCCGGCTGCTCCCGGCAGCATGGTGAGTCCGCGCGCACGGCCTTACGTTACCTGGTGACAGTGGCGCGCTCCGCATGCGCCGCCCGCCCGGCGGCAGGGGCTGCCGCCAGCCGCCGCTCCCGGAGATACCGCGCGATGGCGGTAGCGCCGAAGGCGCCGGCGATGGGCAGGGTGACTAGGGCGGGCAGCTGGTAGCGCCAGGAGAACTCGTACAGATCAGCCCCGAGCATGGCCGCGACGCCGACACCGGTGACCAGCAGGCAGGCCAGCGCGAGGGGCTGGGACCCCGGGCCCGAAGGGCCGCGTCTGCGGTAGGTGCAGATCCCGGCGATCCCCGCCAGCAACGCGACCAGAAATACCGGTCCCGGGGTATAGCCGCCGTGCAGCTGATACATCCTGAGCGTGAGGGCGGCAGGCCGGTAGACATGCGTGGTCCCGCCGCCCGCCGCGGCGAAGATGCTGTCGGCGCTGGCCGGGCCCGATGAGGTGATGACCGGGGGGTACACCGGGAAGGTCATCTGGAACTGCCAGCGGCGGATCGGGGTGTCACCCACGTCCCCGTCCCTGGTGAGAGCGAAGACCTTGATCGAGTCCCTGGCGATGTCGCCGATCACCCGCTGCGGCTGCTGCCTGATCACGGCGTAGGCCAGCTCCAGCTGGTACTTCTGGGTGCTGAGGTACCGGCCGGTCTGGGGGTCGAGCAGCCGGTACCGCTGCCGTGGCGAAGGGGGCGCGTTGACCAGCCCGTCGACCCCGAGGCGGGCAGCAAGCTGCGGTGCCGGGCACAGCGGCCGCACGTCGGCGGGTATCTTCAGCGTGGCGCAGTCGGCCGCATGCGCGGCCCGGCCGTACAGGTACGCATCGCCCTCGCCGGACAGGCTGAACCCTTCGTGCAAGATCACGCCGGAGTAGGCCATGTAGCCCAGGACCGGCAGCGCGAAGCAGGCCACCAGCACCGTGCCGTGCAGCAGCCGGACCCGCCACCCCCGCGCCGCCGCCAGCACGAACACCAGCGCCGGCACCACCAGCGCCTCCCCCACCTGCCGTACCGGCGCCGACCCGCCCAGCAGCAGCCCGCCCGCCACCACCAGGCCCAGCCCCGG
>JASHYW010000081.1 GCA_030042885.1 Streptosporangiaceae bacterium
GACGACGTCGCAGTGGTCATCCCGGCCAGGGACGAGGCGGATCGTATCCAGGCGACCGTGACTGCGGCGGCCGGGCTGGCCGGCGTCGCCCTGGTCATCGTCGTCGATGACGGGTCGAGCGACGCCACGGCCGCCGTGGCGCAGCGGGCGGGCGCCGTGGTGACGTGGCACGGCAGGAACCGGGGCAAGGGCGCGGCGATGGAGACGGGCGCGGAGGCGGCTCGCGTAGTGGACCAGCGCGAACACCGCGACCGACCCAGGCACCTGCTGTTCCTCGACGCCGACCTGGCGGACACGGCCGCCCAGGCCGGACCGCTCATCGATCCGGTGCTGGCCGGGAAGGCAGATATGACGATCGCCGTGTTCAGCACCACCGTCAAGCTCGGCGGGCACGGGCTGGTGGTCGGCCTGTCCGGGGCGGGTATCCACCGGGCTACCGGCTGGCGGCCGACGCAGCCGCTGAACGGGCAGCGCTGCCTGACCCGATCGGCATTCGAGACCGCGCGCCCGCTCGCCCGCGGCTGGGGAGCGGAGACGGGGCTCACCATCGACCTGCTGCGCAAGGGATTCCGGGTCACCGAGGTCGAGGTCGAGCTCGCACACCGTGCCACCGGTACGGGCATGCGTGCCCAGCTGCACCGCGCTCACCAGCTCGCCGATGTCGCCAGGGCGCTCGCAGTACGCCGATGACCAGGTGGGCGCCGATGACCAGACGGCCAGGGCAGGCGGGCTCGGCGGGGGGGCGCGCGGGCCTCATCGCCATCGGCGTCAGCGTCGCGCTCACCTTTGCCGTCGCCGTTGCCGGGCCTTCAGTCATGGAACCGGTGCTGCCTGGCCGGTCCGGGCAGCCGCCGTGGGCGCTCGACGCGCACCTGTCGCCTTACCTGGCGGTCGCGCTCACCGCGGCCGGCCTGGCGGCCGGGACAGTCGGCCTGGTGCTCGTCTTGCGGGCGGTGCGGAGCGGCTGGTCGGTTCCGGCACGGGCCATTCTGGTGGCCGGGCTGCTGGCAGCCGCCGCGCTGACGCTGGTGCCGCCGTTCGGGTCGTCGGACCAGCTGAGCTACGCCGCCTACGGGCGGATGCTGGTCACCGGCCACAATCCGTATGTCACGACACCGGCTCAGCTGGCGGCGCTAGGTGACCCCGTGGCGCGGGCCGTGCAGGACTGGTTCACCACCCCGTCGGTTTACGGGCCGCTGGCCACCGCGATCGAGGGTCTGGCCTCGCTGATCGGCGGGACGTCGGCGCGGCTCACCGTGTTCGTGCTCGGCCTGGTCAACCTGGCCGCCTTCGGCGCCATCGCCCTGCTGCTGCACCGCATGACGCGGGGCGACCAGGCCCGTCAGCTGCGCGCCGCGTTGCTGTGGACGGCTAATCCGCTGATGCTGCTGCTCCTCGTGGCCGGCGCGCACGTAGACGGCCAGGCAGCGGCCTTCGCTGTCGCCGCGGTAGCGGTCATGTTCGGGCCCTGGGTGGGCGCGGGGGGACTTGTCCCCCCCAAGGGGGTTCCGGGGGGCCAGGGGGGTTACAGGGGGGACGGGCAGTCCCCCCTGTGCGGGGGGTCCCCGGGAGGTCCCCCCCCGGGGGACATAGGGTCATCCCCCCGGGCCAGCAGAGCCGCGGTGGCGGGGATCCTGGTCGGCCTGGGGTTCGCCGTCAAGGTCTCGGATGTGCTGGTGGGACTGGGACTGGCCATCGCACTGGTCATCTGGCTCCGGCCTGCCTGGCGCCGGCTCGTGCCGCTGCTGGCGGCGCTCGGGGCCGGATTCGCGGCCCCGGCCGGCGGGGCGCTGGCCATCGGCGGATCCGCCATGCTGCGGCAGTTGTCGCGGGAAAGCGACATGGTCTCGATCGGCTCTCCGTGGCGGGTGATCCGGACCGTCATCCACCTCGCGGTGACCGGGACAGCGGCCACGGACATCGTGAAGTTCGGTGCGACCGCCCTGGCCGTGGGGCTCGCGGTGCTGCTCATCCGCGGGCTGCCCGGTGGGCTGCCCGGGCGTGATCGTGACCCTGGCCCGGGCGCGGGCCCCGGGATATCCGGGGCCGGCTACCCGGCCGCCGGGGCCAGCGTGGTTTTCGCGCTGGTCCTCGCCTGGCTGTTCGCCTGGCCTTACGTGCTGCCGTGGTATGACGCGCTGGCCTGGGCGCTGCTCCCGCTGGTCGCGATGGCGCCGGCCGCTGGAGCCGGAGTGGTCGAAGGGATCTGCTGGCTGCTGCTGGCGCGGACGGCGGCGCTCGGCTTCGGCTACCTGCCCGCGCGCCAGACCGACGCGGCCCTGCCGCCCGGGCTCTCCTGGCTGCAGCCGGTCCTCAGGCACGGTGTGACGCCGGTGATCCTGGCCGGGACGACCGTGTTGCTTGTGGTCCTGATGGTGCGCTCGCGGGCGCGGCGGCGCCCGGCCACGGCCGGCGGCACCATGGACCGACGGCCGGCCGCGACGAAGGCGTTGTGACTCGCGTGAGCACTACCACCGGAGTCCCCGCCACGGCCGAAACGGGCCGCGGGGGTCTGGCGGGCTGGCCCGGCCGGGTGGCCGGGCGCCTCGCCACGCTGCCGTCGTGGGCGGCGGTGGCACTCGGAGCGCTGGCCTGGATCGCGGCGCTGGCCACCGTCGAGCCGCTGGTCCGGGGATATTTGACCAGCGTTCCCGACCAGCGGATGGCCGACCTTGACGTCTACCGCATGGGCGGCTTGAGCGTGCTGCGGGGTCAGCCGTTGTACGCCATGCTCACGCAGCCGCCGCAGCTGCTCCCCTTCACCTACCCGCCGGCCGCCGCGCTGTTCGCGGTACCGCTGGCCCTGATGTCCTGGTCGGCCGCGCAGCTGGTCTGGGTGCCGGTCATTTACGTGCCGCTCGCCGTGGTGATCTGGTATGCGTTCGCGCCGCTGCCTGACCGGGTTCGAGGTTCGGCTGGCCTGCGGGCCGCCGTGTTCGCGGCGTTGTTCGCGGGCTGCGCGTACTTGTTCCCGCTGCGCGACGAGATGCGGTTCGGCCAGGTTGACATGGTGCTGCTGGCCATGGCGGTGGCGGACTGCGCGGCCCGGGCACCACGCTGGCCGCGCGGCCTCCTGGTGGGGCTGGCGACCGCGATCAAGCTCGTGCCGGGTGTCTTCATCGTGTACTTGTGGCTCTCCGGACGTCGGCGGGCGGCGCTGACCGCGCTGATCACCGCGGCGGCCTGCACGCTCGGCGCCTGGCTGCTGCTGCCGCAGGACTCGGTGACCTACTGGACGAGCGCAATCTTCGATACCGGACGGCTCGGCTCCAACGCCGGCACGTCCAACCAGTCGCTGCGCGGGATGCTGATCAGGGTGTTCCTGCCCGGTCAGGCGCCCGGCGCGGTGTGGCTCGTGATCGCTGCAGTCGTAACCGTGGCCGGCTTCGCGGTGGCGCGGCGGCTGGCGCGCGAGTCGCGCGAGATGGAGGGCATCGCGATCACCGCGCTGCTCGGCGTGCTGCTGTCGCCGGTTTCGTGGATTCACCACTACCTGGTCGTGGTGGTGGTCATCGGCGCGATCCTGGCCGACGGGCGCTCCCCGCGGCGGGTGGCCATCGCGGCGGGCACCGCGCTGTACTTCGCCCTGACCATCCCCTGGTGGGGCCAGTCCCTGCTGGACCGGCACGCTGTGCCGGCCCTGGCCGCCCGGGCCGTGCAGGACGGCTTCGGGATCGCCGGACTCATCCTCATCGTGATCATCGCCAGGCTGCCCGATGCGAGCCAGGCCCGCCAGGCTGATCCGCCGATGCTGGCATGATGTGGGCTATGCCAGTTGCCTACCTGGGGCCCGAGGGCACCTTCTCCGAGGCGGCCCTGCATGCCGTCGACCCCGCTGCGGAGCCGCTGCCGTGCCCGACCATCCAGGCCGCGCTCGCCGCGGTGCGCGACGGCACGGCGGAGCGGGCCGTGGTCCCCATCGAGAGCTCGGTGGAGGGCGTGGTCACCGCGACGCTCGATGACCTGGCCGCCGGGAACGACCTGGTCATCGTGGCCGAACTGCAGATCCCCATCGCGTTCGCGCTGCTGGCCAGGGCAGGCACCGCGCTCGGTGACATCAAGCGGGTCGGCGGTCATCCGCAGGCCATGCCGCAGTGCCGTGGCTGGCTGGCCGCCCACCTGCCGGACGCCGAATGGGTCACGGCCGCGTCCAACGCCGAGGCCGCCAGGCAGGCCGCGGACGGGCAGCTTGACGCGGCGCTGGCCGGCGACTTCGCCGCGGGCCGCTACGGCCTGGAGGTCCTCGTTCCCGGCGTGCACGACCGGGCCAACGCCGTGACCCGGTTCGTCGTGGTGTCGGCGCACGGCCCGTTGCCGGCCCGCACCGGCACGGACCGGACGTCGGTGGCCGCGTTCCTGGCCGAAGATCACCCCGGCGCACTG
>JASHYW010000663.1 GCA_030042885.1 Streptosporangiaceae bacterium
GCTGGCCGCGGAGATCTACACCCGGTCGCTGCCGGACGCCGCCGGCGATGGCCCGGAGGAGATGTTCGGGGACCGGTCGCTGCGGGTGGAGACCACGTTCGACGGCGCGGGTGTCATCTGCGGTGACCTGACGCCAGAGTGCGCGGCCGTGGTGACCGCGGTGCTGGAGTCGCTGTCGGCGCCGATGGGGGCGGAGGACACCCGGACCCGGGAGCAGCGCTACCACGACGGCCCGCAAGAAGCGATACGCCGTCTGGGATTTTGCATCGTGATCTTCCTAACACCGACCCTCACCAGGCGAACGACCTGGTGAGACCTGGTTGTCTCTTCCCAGCGCGCTCTTCGCACCGGCCAGGCACGACCGCTCAAGACCGGGGCGTTCCGCCCTGTTTCCCGTATGGTCAGCGGACGCAGTACCTCAATCTTTCGTGCAACACGCGTTGGGGTAGTCCAGACCATACGCGGCCACTGGCGGGCCGCTGCGACCCGGTGGCCACGCACAGTCACGGACGTCCGTCCGTCCGCTCGCGCGCGCCTGCGCGCGTAGGGCGGTCCACGCGGACATCCGGACGAGACGGACGGTCACATGCCGTCGCCAAGGACGGGGGCGATGCCAGACAGCCCCACTGGCCGATGGCCGCCCCGCCATCGTGGCGATGAGCGCCGAGGAACGCGACGCCATCCGCCAGGCCGGCGGCGCTCCCGGACACGGCAAGGACTACCGGAACGGATCGAAGACCCTGCGACCGGACTGTGCTTCGAGAGCGATGTTCACAGCGCAGATTGCCCAGTTCGGCGGGCGATGGGGTTAGCGGCCGGTGCCCATCGTGAACACCTGGCCACCTTGGTGCGATACCTGTCAGTACGGCTGCCTGCCAGGGCTAAGCGTGCGGCAGTGTCACGAGGCTAAGGAGTCGCAGGAGAATAACTCGTCGGATTCCCGCACCCGCATAGCTGCACCACGCGCCACTGCTGTCACAGCGCACGTGATCGTGGATCGCTGCTACCCGCCCGCGGGAGGTAACGATCCACGATGATGTGATCTTGAGCATGAGCGGGCGGAAACGGCTCGCCGCGATCCCACATCGGCGGGTTAATAATCTGCGACCCCTAAGCAGGTCGCTGTTCGGGCTGGGCGGTGTCGTGGAGGCGCCCGAGGTCTAGCTCGATCTTGTGGCCATGGACGGTTACCACGATGCTGGCAGCATCAGCGCCGGTGGCGGTCAGGTAGTCGTAAAGAGTGGACAGCAGCATGTCTCCGCGGTTTTCCAGCCGGGATATCGCGCCCTGGCCGACCCCGAGCTTGCGGGCGACCTCCACCTGGGTCATCTGTGCCGCTTTGCGGATCATCGCCAGGTTCATGGCGTAGATCCGGTCCATCTCCTCGGCCTCGGCGTGAGCCTGTGCCACGTCGGCGGAGATCTGCGGGTCTGACAGCAGCCGGTCCAGCTGCTCGTTACCGCGCTCGAAGGCGGGCGGCGGCGGGGTGTTCTCACTCATGGCTACTCCTCATACGATGTCTCGCGCTTCCACTGGTCGATCATCGGATCGGCGCGTGCGGCGACGCCGTCATAGAACACGTCACCGAGCTGTGCCTTGTCGGCGGCGAACAACGCGACGACCACCGTCCCGGCCTTCGGCGGGAACCAGCAGATCAGCCGGACAGCCACCCCGGGGTGGTAGGCGTGCGAGACGCGCCACAGCTGGTAGCGGCGCGACTGGCGGACGTGCTGGAGGGTCGCTGTCTCGGTCTCCTCGGTGGGCGGTTCGGTCAGGTTCCGGAGCTGGTCCAAGGCGCGGGCGGCGAACGTCAGGATCGTGCGGGCGCGCTGGTCGCCTGAGCGCGCTTCGGCTTCCAGCCTGTCCAGCCATCGCCCGAACTCCGTCGGCCAGTCGATGTCCACCCAGTGAATATTACATCCAAGCCATATGTCTTGCAAGTCATGTCACCGCCAGGAGCCGGTCCTGGCGATGCCGGAGCGAAAGGGGTTATGCAGTCGATGGAGTCTCGACGTCTCGGGATTCCGCTTCCGGCGTGGATATGCCCAGGAATGATCTGTCGCGTGTAATGAAAACCGCGGCGGGCGGACGAGCAGAGAACACGCAGAACGCCGTGAGTGTGTGCCCCGCCGAGATCGAGCGCGGATTACACAAAGTGACCAGGAGCAACGGGCCACCTGTTTCATATCGAGTGATATACGGGTGATCATCTCCGTATAACGGACCGAAAATATGAGCGAGGTCACCCGTAATCTAAAGATCTCTAATGGTGGGGGTTACAGAAGGGTGTGAGGTCCAGGCCGGTGCTTGCCAGGGAGCCGAGGCGGTGTCCCCGGCACCAACGTGCCCACCCGGCGATCCTGCTACCAGCCGGGCGGGCACGCGTCACGGGCAGGTCAGCCCGGCATCGGGCGGAGCCCGGTCCAGCATTGCCCCTCGTGCCCGACGACCATGGGCCCGGTGGCAGGCGGCGCAGTAGCGACGAACCTGCTCCCGGTTACTGCGGTTGCCGACGTCGACATCGGGCCCTGCAGCTGCGTGGCGGAGATTCCGATGCTGC
This sequence comes from Streptosporangiaceae bacterium, assembly GCA_030042885.1. The sequence goes on from JASHYW010000663.1 coordinate 2,561, forward strand.
GGTAGCTGTGCGGGCTGAAGATGAGCTCCAACCGGTATGTGCCATGTGTGTCCTGTGAATCCGCGGGTATCGTGCGCGCGACGGCGATGCCGGGCTGCCCTGCGGCGGTGGTGACGTTCCTGATCACTGTCACGCCAGGAATCTCCGCGGCAGCAGTGAACAGCGCCGCGCCAAAGCGGGGCGGGAGCACAGGCACGTCGGTCATGATGGAGTAGATCGCTGCCCACTCCAGCTCGGCACGGCTCACCGTAGCACCGGTGCCCTGGCAGGACCCGGACTGCTCACGATAAAGGTAGTCAAGCAAGGCGCTGGGCGCCGTGGGCAGTTTCTCCAGGCCGGCATAGGTAAAGGTGTAGAAACCCGGCTGGAACCGGATCGTGCAGACCGCACCCGGCATTCCCGGGCACGAGGTCTCACTCAGCGTCGTCGGCTGCGTCCCGGTGACAGACACCCATTCCTTGCCACGCACTATGTCCGGCCGGTGTGCGCTTTGGCCCGTGCCGGTCTCCGAAAGGGTGGCGACCTGTGCGTAAATGAACTGACTGGTTCCGGGCACGGGCGTGCTCAGCGCGGCCAGAGCGGCACGATGCAGTACGACAGCCGCGTCGAACTGCACCGGCCTGGATGCCGAGCCCGCGCCGTCGGCCCCCGACGTGATGATAAGAGCCGCGGTCGCGACGGCCGCCGCCAACACGGCCGCGCCCCCTGCCAGCAAGGGATAGGGCAACCCGAATCTGCGCCGCTGGCGGCCCTGGGCGTGCGACAGCGGCGCGGCGTCGAACCCGGCCACCACTCTGGCCCGGACCGCGGCGAGCCGCTGCGGCCCCGGCGGCGCTTCTTCGGCGCAGAAGTCCCGCAGGATCTCCAATTCGTTCACGTTCGTCACTCCCTTAAGTCATCGATCGGGTTCGCCCCGCCGAGCCCGGCGCGTAGCCTGCGCCGAGCACGGGCCAGCCGCGACGCGACCGTGCCGCTCGGCACACCCAGGGCCTCAGCCGTATCCTCGACACTGAGCCCGCTGGCAACGAGCAGCAGCACGTCGCGCTGCGGGCCGGGCAGCTCCGCCATGACGCGGGCCAGCCCGCCCCGGACCGCCTGGGCCGCCACACGCCGGGTGACCTGGTCCGCGATGGGCTCGGCAGGCGGATCCGCGGCGGCTCGCGCGATCGCGCGCAGCAACCGGACCTCGTCTCTGCGGTGACGCCGGATCAAGTTAGTGGCGATGCCGTACAGCCACGGGCGCGCGTCGGCGTGCGTGAGGTCGTACTCGCCGCGCCGCTGGAATGCGACGAGAAAGACCTCCGCCACCACGTCATCGGCTCGGTCGCGGCCCAGCCGGCGCGCCACGTAGCTATAGATGGCCGGGGCGTGCCGGTCGAATATGGCGGCGAACCGCTCCGGCGTGCGCAGCGAGCGGCTGATCAACGCCGCGTCGTCCCCGCCACACGGCACAGCCCCGGCGGCCACGCCCACCGGGTGGATTCTCGCCTCGCCCATTGCGCCTCCCGGCCCGTGCCGCTGCTCATCTGGCTATTGCCCGGCGCGGCAGATCCATGTCCCTGGGACGCTGTGACCACGGTCGCCACTGCGGATGAGAGTACTGAAGCCTGGGTGCCGCCGCCGAGGGGTGATGGCGGCGCGACCGCTGAGGGACAGGCCGCCGAGGCGCTGACCGCCATGCAGGACCTGGTGCGCGAGGCGACCGGCCAGGGGAGTCAAGCCGTGGATGAGGCCGCGCTGGCCGCCCAGGTCCGCCTGTACCGCTCAGCGGTCCTGGCCGGGGCCAGCCAGAGCGCCGCCCGCTCCGGGGCGCTGATGAAAAAGCACCACGCGCTGGCCCGCCGCCTGCTCGGCCGCCAGCACGACTACCTGCGCTTCACCACGGACTTGCGGGCGCCGCCAGATAACAACGGATCCGAGCGCGACATCGGGATGGCCAAGCTGCGGCAGAAGGTATCCGGCTGCCTGCGCACGATGACCGGCGCCCGGCAGTTCTGCGCCATCCGCAGCTACCTGTCCACCGCCGCCAAGCACGGCCTGGGTTTGTTCGAGGCCCTGGTCATGCGCGCCGAAGGCCGCCCGTGGATGCCCGTAACGGCGTGATGGCCGGCGATCACCGCGGCCGGTCCCGCGCGGATGCCAGGTGACCTTCGGCACGCCCGGCCGGGACCTGCAACCCTGCCCGATCAGCGGCCGGCCCGGTTTGAGTGGTGCTGTCCGGGAACCGAGCAGACGATCGGGGAGCCTGATGGCAGCGCCAGTTCATCCGGGGCAGGCAGCAGCGTTGCGTGGCCGCTGGCTCTGGCTGTTCCCCGCGAGCTACGCCCTGCACATCGCCGAAGAGGGCCTGGCCGGAGAGCGCTTCTACCGCTGGATCGGCCGGGTAACCGGACGTCAGATCAGCCCCGGCGTTTTCACCGGCGTAAATCTTGCCTACGAGACGGCCATGATCGCGGCCGTCCGCCGGGCGCTGGCCCGGGAAGACGCGGCCTGGCTCGTGCCCGCTCTGGGGACCATCACAGCGGTCAACGGGATCGGCCACCTGGCGGGCAGCGCGGTCACCCGCAGCTACTCACCCGGTACGGTGTCCGGTGTGGGCGTGTGGGCTCCCCTCGGCCTGTTCGCCGTGCTCCGCAGCCGGCAGCTCCTGCCTCGCCCGGTCTGGCGGCGGGGAATTATGGCGGGAGGGCTGATCCTCGGGAGCGTCGCCCTGTCCGCATTGCCGCTGAGCCACAAATCCACTGAAGCAATGCCGGGAACCTGACCAGTTACGATCTCGCGTTGATACGTACGGAAGCACGGCTCGGGACCCGTTGCCCCTGGTGAGCGAGGCGGAGGCGACGATCGGGTATTGGACTAAAGGCTTCCACCGCCTAAGCGAGGAGATCCGGGCCGCGTTCCCGGTTCAGGGACGCATTATAGGCAAAACTTCAGTTTCCTGCGTTAGCGGAATCGTCACCGCTCATGCCGCGGACAGGGTGCAAGCCGGACCAATGCGTCCCCGGTCGGCCGAGGTCCCGCGTCTCCGCGGGAGTCTTGTGGCGCCGCTTCGGCGGCTGCGTCCGCTGATGCCGCGTATCGTTGCGCTCATCCAGGCGTTACGGCTGCTGGCGGAGGTAAGACTAGGCCGTGCTCGTCTCCAGCTATATCACTGCGAAGGCCCGCAAGGGCGTGTCAAGCGCGATCGAGGGCCGCGGGCTGGTTGCCGTCACGCCGATCGCCGCCGGCGAGCTCGTGGCGATAAAGGGCGGCCACATCGTCACCACCGCTGCTCTGCGATCCCTGCCACAACGTCTGCAGAACTCCGAGATCCAGATCGCCGACGGATTTCACCTGGCCGCCGTGGAGGAGGCCGAGTACGAGCCGGTCATGCTCTTCATCAATCATTCCTGCGAGCCCAACGTAGGTTTTGCGGGCAATATTGTCCTGGTCGCCATGCGCGACATCGGCCCTGGCGAGGAACTGACCACCGACTACGCGCTCTTCGACGACTACGACGGCGTGATGCAGTGCCAGTGCGGGACTCCGTCGTGCCGCGGCACGATCGGCGGCCGGGACTGGCAGCGTCCGGATCTGCAGCGCAGATACGGCAATTACTTCTCCTCCTACCTCCTGAGCCGACTGGCCCGGCAGCCTGGCCATCGATGCTGACCGGATCCCCCATCCCAGACCGCGTTACGGTGCTCATACCGCCGAGCGCGCGTTCCTGACTTGCGGCCACGTTTCGGCTTCTCGCAGGTCCGTCAGCCGTTGACCTGGGGTTTCGCCTGCCAGCGTGTGGGGGGTGTTGCGGGCTGATTCTGGTCATAGCGCCATCCGGGCCGTCCAGCGACTCGGTGACGGATGGTGGCGGAGGGAATGACCAAGCTGGACGGGGCCTGGCCGGGACCCGGCGTAGGATCGGGCCGTGAACGGGGAGCCCGGCTCCGGCGCTGCAGGGTCTGCGCTCGGCCAGGTGCGCTCAGCCGACGGGACGGTGATTGGCTACCGGCGGGTCGGAACCGGTCCGGCGGTCGTCCTGCTCCATGGAGCCGGCCAGTCCTCGGGGAATCTCATGCGGCTGGCCCGTGCCCTGTCCGGAGCGTTCACGGTCTACGTGCCTGACAGGCGTGGCCGTGGCAGGAGCGGGCCGTACGGTGAGTTTCACGGGCTGAGCACCGAGATCGAAGACCTCAGCGCCCTGCTGGACGCCTGCGGCGCCAGCCGTGTCTTCGGGCTCAGTGCCGGAGTGGTCATCGCGATCGAGGCGGCCCTGGTCCGCCCGGATATCACCAAGCTGGCGCTTTATGAGCCTCCGCTGACCTTCGATGGCGTCGTTCACGGTGACTGGGCCCCTCAGTACCAACGGCAGCTCACGGCGGGTAGGCCCGGGGCTGCGCTCGCCACGGTGCTCAAGGCCACCGCAGACCGGACTTCCCCGATCCGCTGGATCCCCCGGCGCCCCCTGGGTGCCGCCCTGGACTTCGCCATCAAGCGGACGGCTGACCGGCATGCGCCCGACGGCGTGATGTCCCCTCGCGAACTCATCGCCACCCTGCCGTACGACGCTCAGACGGTCAACGGCGCGGCCGGAGCGGTGCAGCGATTCGCGGTGCTGGCCTGTGAGGTCCTTCTGCTCGGCGGCTCCAGGAGTGCCCGCAACCTCACCGCCTCGCTCGACGGCCTCAGCCAGGTCCTGCCGGACGCCAGACTAGTGGTGCTGCACGGCACCGGGCACACCGCCCCGGACAACAGTCAAAAACCCGATCGGGTAGCGGCCGAACTGCACCGCTTCTTCTCCGGCTAGGACAAGCGGACCCGCCACCTCGCAACGGCTGAACAGGCCCGCCCGCTCTCGGCCGTGGTCGAGGCCTGGCTGGTCTTCACCGCGGCCCGGGTGCGCACTAAATAAATTGGCCCGACTTGGGTTTCACATTGCGCGAGAGGTCTCGCAACCCAGTTCTGCGGCTGGCAGTTCACAGTAGACCAAGCCAGGTTAAGTAATTCAGCCCGTGGCATAAACCGCGCGAGGATCGGCTCGACGTGTCCATTCACGGGGTGCCGTGAATTGGTGTCAGTTCAGGGCGGGGAGCGGTGGTAGCCAGGGTCTGTCTTCGATGGCGGCTCGGATGGCGTCGAGTGCTGTGATGCCGTGGGTGGCGGCGGAGTCCAGGTAGCTCCTGATGCGGCACCAGCGGGCGAGGGTCGCGAGC
>JASHYW010000664.1 GCA_030042885.1 Streptosporangiaceae bacterium
GGCCCAGCGGCGCAGTTCGGGTTCGGAGGTGTGCAGGTCCACGGCCGCGTCGGGGGCCTCCAGGTGCAGCAGCCCGCCGGAGTGCGGGCGCAGGCATATATCGGGCGTGTGCACCACCCGTTGCGGGCCTGCGGCGGCGACCGGGCCGACCCGCACGACCAGCCCGGGCGCGGTGGCCCCAGGCTCAGCCCAGCCTTCAAGCGGGACCGGAGCGGCGCCGGCCGCGGGCACCGCGGAGGCGGCGCCAGCCAGGGCGGCCAGCTCGGGCACCCAGCGGCCGGCGCAGCACACCACCTCGTCGGCCTCCAGGGCGGCACCCGCGGCGGTGCGGACCCGGATCGGATCGGTATCGAACCCGATGACGCGGCCCGGCTCGCCGGTCAGCAGCACTGCGCCGCGGCTCGTCGCGCGGGCGACCAGCCGGGCGATCAGCGGCTCGGTCAGCAGGTAACCCTCGCCGGGGAACCACCCAGCCATGGCGGCCGGGCCGGGAGGTCGCAGCGACGGCTCGAGTTGTCGCGCTTCGGCGGCGTCGATGAGACTTGCGGGGTAGCCCCACTCGGTCAGGCGGCGCACGCGGGCGGCGAGTTCGGCACGTTCGGGGTCATCGGTGGCCAGTTCGATGTTCCCCGCAGGGCGGTACCAGGCCGGGCCGTCGAGGTCCGGGGCCAGGTCCGCCCAGGCGCGGATCCCGGCCTGGTTCAGGTCATGGTAGGGCCTGGGGCCCTTGTCGTTGGAGTTCAGCCAGGCGAAGCTCCACCGGCTGGTGGCACGGCCCGGCTGGTCCTGATCCAGCAGCGTTACGTGCATTCCGGTACCGGCGAGCCTGGCTGCCACCGAGGCACCGAGCACGCCCGCGCCGATCACCACGCAGCGGCGTTGTCGTCCTTGGCGCACGAGTAGAGGTTAAGTCCCCCCTGGCCTGGCGGTGGGCTGTGGCTGCGGATGACCTTCCCGCTGGGGCTTTTGGCCTGGCTGGTGCCGTCGTTCGTCCCGTTGCGGATGTCCGCGCGTTTACGTGCAGACGCGCGCGGGTGGGACAGGAAGATTACCCGGGCGATCACTGAAAGTCACCACCGTAACAGCGGCAGCTGGACGTGGCCGGCGGCCGGCAGTGGCCGCGCGTAACCGCTTTGCCATCCTTGCACCAGATGACATAATCTCGTACAGGGTTCCTGTACGAGTGATGTGAGGCCCAGGTGACCGCAGTCAGCATCAGCCAGGCCCGCGAGAATCTGTTCCCGCTGGTACGGCAGGTCAATCAAGACCACGTCGTCATTGAGATCGTGGCACGCAACGGCGGCAACGCCGTCCTGATGTCCGCCGAAGACTACGAATCGCTGCAGGAAACGCTCTACTTGTTCTCTACTCGCGCCAACGCCATCCACATCCTGCACGGGCTGGCCGAGGCGCGTGAAGGCGCGGCCCAGCCGACCGAACTGGAGGCGCTGGCCGCCCGGTTCAACGTGCAGACAGACGAGTGAAACTGTCGGTTACCTCCGGTGCCCTCGAAGACCTCGAGGCTTGGTCGACGGCCAACCTCAAAGTGCTCTCCAGGATCATCAGGCTGATCGTAGAGACGACACGCACGCCGCGAACCGGCACCGGCAAGCCGGAACGACTCAAGCACCTAGGCGGCGAGGTCTGGTCACGCCGGATAACCGAGAAGGACCGGCTCGTGTCCGACATTGAATCCGACACGATCACCATCATCGCCTGCCGCTTCCACTATGACGATCGCTGACCCCGATCGGCCGGCCGGGGCCGCGGCGTCATCACCCGGTACGCGGACGGCGCCCCGGTCAGCGCCTTCGATCCGGAGGGCTGGCTGGACACCGGCGACCTCGGGCACTTCGACGAGGACGGCTACCTGTTCCTGGCCGGCCGGTCCGACGACGTGATCAACCGGGGAGGGGAGAAGATCTACCCGCGGGAGATCGAGGACGTCCTGCTCGCGCAGCCTGGCGTCGGGTCGGCCGCGGTGGTCGGGGTCCGGGACGAGGTGCTCGGCGAGCGCCCGGTGGCCTACGTCGTCCCGGCCGGGTCGTGGCCCGCCGCGCCGCTCGGGGAGGCCGTGCTGGAGGAGGCACTGCGCGAGGCATGCGAGGCGGCCCTGCCCCGGCCCAAGCGGCCGAGCGTGTTCTGCCTGGTCCCGGAGCTGCCGGTGGGGCCCACCGGCAAGGTCGCCCGGCGCCGGCTGCGGGAGCTGGCCATGGCCGGCCGCTAGCCGGCCGTGCCGACCGGGGTGATCTCGCGTCGGAGTTCCGGGCCGACCCGGCCTTAGTGACGGCTGACGTCGTGGCCGCTACTCGAATATTCGTTTGTACGTGGGGTAGAATGTCCTGGTGAGCGTGAGCGTGCAGGGATCCCTGCTGGATGCGGGCGACGAGCCTGTGCTCGGGCCGCTCGGGGACACGGTGCGGCGGACGCCGCTGGCCCGCGGCGCCTGGGTTGACCTGCGCCCGGGGTGGCTATCGGGCTCGGGCGCGGTGTTCGGCCGGCTGGCCGAGACGGTGCCGTGGCGGGCGGAGAAACGGCACATGTACGACCGGGTGGTGGACGTGCCCCGGCTGACCTGCTTCTACGGCGAGGACGCGGTGCTGCCCGACCCGGTGCTGACCGCCGCGCTGCGGGCGCTGAACGCGCACTACGGAACGGAACTCGGCGAGCCGTTCCGGACCGCGGGGCTGTGCTTGTACCGGGACGGGCGGGACAGCGTGGCCTGGCACGGCGACACCACCGGGCGAGGGCGGCGCGAGGACACGATGGTCGCGATCGTGTCGCTGGGTGCGCCGCGGGCGTTTGGCCTGCGGCCGCGGGGTGGGGGCAAGTCCCTGCGCTACGAGATCGGGCACGGCGACCTGCTGGTCATGGGCGGCAGCTGCCAGCGGACCTGGGAGCACGCCGTGCCGAAAACGGCCCAGGCCGTCGGGCCGCGGATCAGCGTGCAGTTCCGTCCCCGAGGGGTCCGCTGATTCAAGAACGCCCGGCCATGCAACCATCCGCGGGCCGGCGGACATCTGCCAGGCCCTGGTCGACCCGCAGGTGCACATCACCTAAGGCCAGGCAGGGGGTTGCGTGATGTTCGGCATCGGGGAACGGGATCGCGTCCGGGCGCGGCTACTGGCCCGCGCCGAAGCCGACGGCAGCATCGTCGGCGCCGCGTTCACCGGCT
>JASHYW010000082.1 GCA_030042885.1 Streptosporangiaceae bacterium
TGGGGCATCACCACCGGCGGCAAACCCGCGTTCATCGGCCTGGCGCCGGGCAGCGGCGAGTCCGCTGATGCCTGGCACGACTTCCTCACCGACCTGAAAGACCGCGGCCTGCCCTCGCCGCTGCTGGTCATCTCCGACGGCGCGCCCGGCCTGATCGCCGCCATCGAGCAGGCCTTCCCCCAGGCGCTACGTCAAAGATGTCTCATCCATCGCGCCAGAAATGTCCTGGCGAAGGTCCCGGCCGGGATGCAGGCCGAGATCAAGGACGCCTACTGGGCCCTCTTCGACACCGAGGACCTGACGACCAAGCCCGGCCCCAAGCTGGTCGAGCTGGTTGACCACCGGATCACCGAGATGGCCGCCAGGTACGGCGCGACCTACCCGGCGGCGATGAAATGCCTGCTCGCCGACCGCGAGGGCCTGACCGCCTACCTGCGGTTCCCCGCCGAGCACCACCACCGGATCCGGCACTCCAACTTCATCGAGCGGACCTTCGGCGAGACCCGCCGCCGCACCAAGGTCATCGGCCGGCTCCCCGGTGAGTCCTCCTGCCTGACCCTGGTCTGGGCCGTCCTGGACCGGGCCTCCCGCGGCTGGCGCGGGCTGACCATGACCAGCGACGGCCTGCGCCTGCTCCAGGACCTGCGCCGCTCCCTGCTCGAACCGCCCCGCCAGCTCCGGCCACGCACCGTAACCGCCACTCGGGGCGAGGGTGCGCGTCAATTTTGTTAGGTGACTGACAGATAACTTGCTGCTGTCGGCGTTGCGTGGCCGGTCAGGGCCAGGGTCTGGCGGTGGCTGCCTGGTTGCGGGGCCGCTGCCAGATATGTTCCCGCTGGCTGCTGACCTGGGGTCAGCGTAGGGTAAACCGGCCGTGAGTCTCTTACCTCGTCGGTTCGCAGTTCTCGTGCCGGAAGGCGGGTTCGCCACTGATGCAGGCAGGGCCGCGTCCGGCCGGGCTGGCCGGGCGCGGCCCGGTGGATATTACGGTCACCCGGTGAGGTGGATGGTGACCGTCGGGGTATTGCCTGGCACGACTGTGGCGTAGCCTCGGGCGTCCTGGTAGGTTCCGGTGCCTCCGGTGACCGCGAGCTGGAAGGTGCCGGGCCCCGACGGCGTGGAGGTGACCAGTCCGGACAGGTCGATCTGGCCGTGGGCGAGGATCTCGACGGCCGAGGCCAGCTCGTCAGCCGATCCGCTGCCGAGCCGGGTGACGGTGAAGGTCAGCCCGTCGTGGCCGATCTGCTTGCTGCCCTGCATGAGCTTGTTGGCGACTAGTTCGACGTAGCCGACGGCGAATCCGTGGGCGGATCCGAGGTTGAACGTCTGGTCGCTGATGTTGACCTCGGTGAAGGAGATCGTCGTCGCCGTGGATGCCGGGGCCGCTGTTGCGGTTACCGCGATGATGGTGCCGCCGATGGCGGCCACGGCCAGCGCGGCGGCCGCGGTCCGCAGGCGAATGGTGGTCATGTCCTGCCTCCTTAGGCAAGTGCCGCGGCCTGGATGGCCTTGCGGTCTGGGCAGAACGCTACGAACCGGGACGGCCGCCCCGCCTCCGGCTGCAGCGGGTTTGTGGTTCCTCTCGCAGGCGGAACGGGAAGGCAGCACGGCTCCGCCGCGGGGCGGAGGGCGGCCGCGCTGCGCTCGGCGGTCAGGGGGAGGCGCCTGGGCGCGGGCGGGCGTATGGTCCAGGCATGAACCGCGTGCTCCGGGTATGGTCGGCCGTTTCCTGGTGGCTGGTGCCGCTGGCCATCCTGGTCCTCGGCGCGGTCGACCTGGCGCAGAACGGCAGCCTGTCCTCGGAGGGGTCCAGTGTGACGTTCCCTGGGCCGGTCGCGGCTCACGCAGGTTTCCTTCTGCTGGTCACGGTGCCGCTGTGCTGGCGGTTCCGGGCGCCGGCGACGGTCGCGATTGTGGTCACTGTCGCCGCGGCCGCCTGGGATCTGGTCATGTTCAGCGCGAAGGCCCAGGGTCCCATCGAGCCCTGGCTGGCGATGCTGGTAGCTGTGTTCGCGCTGGCCAGCCGGGTCGACGGCCGGCGCCTCTGGGTGGCCGCCTCGATCGCCGGCGGCCTGTACCTGGCCATGGAGATCAGGGGGGAACTGGCCGGGCAGGGCACCGGGAACGTGCTGCCCGCCGTGGTGTTCTATGTCCTGATCTTCGCGCTCGGGCGGATGGTGCACGCGTACCGCCGGCATGCCTTGGGCCAGCAAGACCGTGCGGACAGGCTGGAACGCGATCAGGAAGCACTGGCCGCCCGGGCGGTGGCGGCCGAACGGTCCAGGATCGCCCGCGAGCTGCACGATGTCATCGCGCACAGCCTGAGCGTCATCGTGGTCCAGGCCGCGGCCGAGCGGCGGGTGCTCGGGCCGGGCCGCGACTCCACCGTCGACACGCTCGAATCGATCGAGCAGGCCGGGCGGCAGGCCATGACCGAGCTGCGCCGCCTGCTGGGCCTGCTCCGCAAGAACGACGGCGAGCTGCCGCTGGCGCCCCAGCCGGGCCTGGCAGAACTCGGCGACCTGGTGGCCCAGGTCCGCGAGGCGGGACTCGAGGTTGACCTGCGGACCGACGGCGACCTGGCTGCCCTGCCCCGCGGGCTGGACCTGACCGCCTACCGCATCGTCCAGGAGTGCCTGACCAACGTGCTCAAGCACGCTGCCGCGCACCGGGTGGACATCTCCCTTCGCCGCCTGGGCCGCTGCCTGGACATCGACGTGACCGACGACGGGACCCCCGCCGGGGCGCCCTCCCCCGGCGGCTTCGGCCTGGTCGGGATGCGCGAACGAGTATCGGTCTACGGGGGGACGGTCCAGGCCGGCCCCCGCGACGGCGGCGGATTCCGGGTGCACGCGCGGCTGCCTGTCGAGGCCGGCGACCAGGTGGTGCTATGACGATCCGGGTGCTCATCGCCGACGACCAGGAACTGGTCCGGGCCGGCTTCCGCAAGCTGCTGGACGCCGAGGACACCATCACCGTCGTCGGGGAAGCCGCCGACGGCGCGCAGGCGGTAGCCCGGGCCGCCCAGCTGGCACCCGACGTCGTCTTGATGGACATCCGGATGCCGCGGCTGGACGGGATCGAGGCGACCCGGCGGCTGACCCGGTCCACCGGCGTCCAGGTGCTCGTGCTGACCACCTACGACCTTGATGAATACGTCTTCGAGGCGCTGCGGGCCGGGGCCAGCGGATTCCTGCTGAAGGACTCCCCGCCCGACACGCTCATTGCGGGCATCGCCACCGTCGCCCGCGGCGACGCGCTGCTCGCCCCATCGGTGACCCGCCGGCTGATCACCGAATTCGCCCGGCGGCCCCCGGAAAGCGCGCCCCGCGCTCTGCCCGACCTGACCCCCCGGGAGACTGAGGTGCTCATCCAGGTCGCCCGAGGCCTGTCCAACCGCGAAATCGCCGGCCAGCTCTACCTCGGCGAAGCCACCATCAAGACCTATGTCGGCAACATCTTGATGAAGCTGGGCTGCCGCGACCGGGTCCAGGCCGTCGTCGCCGCCTACGAAGCTGGACTCGTCGAACCCCGCCATCACGGCTGACAGCACCGGCCGGCCGCGGAGAGGGTGATGATCGACAGTGCCTGATGTCGAGGGTGTGCGACACGAATGCAGGGATGCCGGGGAGTTCCGGGCTGGCCAGCGGCCAGCGGCAGCAGATCTGGCAGTGGCCCCGCAACCAGACAGCCACCGCCAGACCCGGCCCTGACCGGCCACGCAACGCCGACGGCAGCAAGTTACTCGTCAGTCACCTACAAAATTGACGCGCACCCTCGAGACGACGACCATACCGAGAATGTCAGCGCCACCGCCTAACATCACCATGAACCGGAACCGCGCCCGTCCCTTTTACACCGGATTCCGGACGCCACCAGATACGGCATCGCAGGGTCCTTGGCGGGTTGATCAACGAGTACGAGCGGGCGGCATGAAGATCACCGGCTGATTCAGGAAGCTGCAGGACAGAGGTCATGGACGCAGTATTGGCACCCCACAGGCCGGACGGCGGGGGACAAGCGGACACGTCCAGGACCTGAGCAGTGCCGTGACGTGGCCAAACCAAAGTGATCTGCGTCACTGTCCGCTAGTTCACATCGAGGTGCTCGCGGCTTGCACGAAAAGGACTGGCAAGGTGACCCTTGCCTCTAGCGCGAGGTGACCAAGGACCCTTGCCTCAGCTGCGTCGGCCCGGGCACAAGGTGATAAACAAGGACGTGGTCGCAAAACCCACTGTCCTCTAGGCACCGCTTGCGGTCGCACTGTCTAGGGGATGAGTCTTATGGAGGAGAACGCCAAGGCTAAAGACCCCAAGGAGCAGGCCGCCGTAACCAGGCAGCCGCGGGAGCTCAGCTCTGGGCACCGGCGCGAGGACCGGCCTGACCCGCTGCAAGAACCGTACGAACCGGCGCACGACGGACTTGAGTTGCTGCAGGGCAAGGTGGCAGGGCACCGCTGGGATGGCTGGCGTCGTCTGACCGGTGATGAGGGCTACTTTGCCGCCTGCTCTTGCGGGTGGCGCAGTTCCGAGACGGGCTACGTGAGCGCGATGCTGCGCCAGCT